>JAIOPL010000005.1 GCA_021413925.1 Verrucomicrobiota bacterium | reverse complement strand
GATGTCCTGGTATTTCGGCTGCCAGCCGAGTTCGCGGCGGACCTTATCGGAGCCAGCAATGAGGTGGGGCGGATCACCGGCGCGGCGTGGTTTTTCGATAGCCTTGATCTCCTTGCCGGTGATGGCACGGCAGCAGTCGATGACTTCCTTGACGGAAGTGCCGCCGCCTGTCCCCAGGTTGTAGAAGGCACTCTCCTTCGCTGTTAACGCAAGGAGGTGGGCCTGCGCCAGATCCACGATGTGGATGTAGTCGCGGACGCAGGTGCCGTCGGTCGTCGGGTAGTCCGTTCCATAGATGTCGACGGACTCCTTCTGACCGAGCGCAACCTTAAGCACGTTCGGAATAAGATGGGTCTCAATGCGATGATCCTCGCCGAATTGCTCGGTGGCTCCGGCTGCATTGAAGTAACGCAGCGCCACAAAGGTGATGCCGTGCAGTTCGCCGTACCAGCGGAGGACCTTCTCGAACATCAGCTTCGACTCGCCGTACGGGTTGATTGGCTTCTGAGGAAGCGTCTCGTCGATCGGCATCGATTCAGGGATGCCAAAGGTGGCGCAGGTGGAGGAGAAGACGAAGCGCTTCACCCCTTCGGCAACCATGGCTTCCAGAAGGTTCACGCCGTTCGCGACATTATTCCGGAAATACTTGCCGGGGTTGGTCATCGATTCGCCGACCAGAGCGTTGGCAGCGAAATGCATGACGGCCTCGGCCTTGGATTCGCGGAGAGCCAGCTTGATCGACTCGATGTCAGCAAGATCACCTTGGAAGAAATGAGCGCGGGAATCGATGGCAAGCTTATGACCCTCGCTCAGGTTGTCAAAAACGGCCACGGTGTAGCCTTCATTCAGGAGTTCTTCGACACAGATGCTGCCGATGTATCCTGCTCCTCCGGTGACTAGGATGGTTTTCATGGAAGTAGAGTAAATGCTCCGGGTCTCAGGTAAAACATTTATGACGCGTCATTCATGGTATGGCGTTTGCTTAAATTGATGAAGATGTCGACTATCCCTTCAAACACACTCTGTGTAGAAACGTTCCACTGTGCACAGGCCGCCCTTCTCTTCCTCCCCTCGAGACCGCGGTTGAGCATGCTGCTGGGTTGTCTTTTCCGCTGAACAGGTTCTCCTCCCTCCTCACTCGCCTCTCCACCAGATGTTTCTCCGAATCAACCACACCACCGAGTACCGGTACCGTCAACCCGTCGAACTCACTCCCCATTGGCTCAGGCTTGTGCCCCGCTCCTCGCCAGGGCTTCTTGTGCTGAGATCCGATGTCACTCTCTCCTCCAAGGGAGGCGTCCGATGGAACCTCGACGCAGAGGGAGCGATCCTAGGAAAGGCCACCTTCCTGGACATGACGGATCGCCTGCTGATCACGAGCGACCTCCTTCTGGAGCAGAAGATCACTAACCCGTTTGATTTCCTTCTCGATGAGCGGGCGCTTCATCTCCCGATCTCCTACTCGGAGCGGGACCTTACCCACCTTGCCCCCTATCTTGTGCAAGCTGATGAGTCTTCGAGCGCTGAATTGAAGGACTGGCTCCGCCCCTTTCTGAACGGCGTCTCCGCGGTGCCCTCCACGCTTGGAACCCTTACCTCGCTTTGCCGCGCAATTCCCTCTCTCTTCCGTTACACGGTGCGCCATGAAGAGGGGATCCGGACCTGCAAGCAGACCATCAGGCTTGGCGAGGGGACCTGCCGCGATTTTGCCCATCTTTTCATCGAGGCCGCCCGTTCACTGGGGATCGCCGCACGCTACGTGAGCGGCTACCTCTGTTCCTCACCGGATGGAACGGGTGGAGATGCCCACACGCACGGATGGTGCGAGCTCTATCTGCCCGGGGCCGGATGGCGCGGATTTGATCCCACCAATGGGATTCTGGCCGACGGTCACCATGTCGCTGTCGCGATCTCCCTCGCCGCGGGCGAGATCCCGCCGGTGGAGGGATCCTACTGCGGGGAAGCCGGTCTCTGCCTCGCGCACGAGGTCTCCATCTCGGCGCGTGAACTGCTGCCCGGAGAAGAGTTATGACCGAGGCGACGACTTCGGAGGATGCCGGCGCGGCGGAATGGAATCTCGAGGCGCTCGGGGACTTGAGGAGACGTTCAGGCTTCGTCCCTGATCCCCTGTCTGGGCTCAGCCAACCTTGATCTTAGGCGCTTTCGCTTTCTCCTCTTCCTTGTTGTCCGGAGAGCCGGATTTCTTCTCCTTGGAAGTGGGAGGGAGGACTGGCGGAAAGCCGTTCAGACGACGCCAAATCTCGTATCCGAGCGGCACCCGATTGAGAAAGACCCAACCCACCACCTGATTTCCTTGTCGTAAGAAATTAGAGTCGGGCCAGTCATCACCCGGAACATGGTGCTCTGGTTCGATTAGGATTCGGAATCCACCGGTCGCGCCACTCGCCTGATCAATCTGCCGGACTTTTCCTCCGAAGGTACCGATCGATACATCGGGGAATCCGGAGAAGAGGATGGCCGGCCACCCCTCAAACTGAAGGCGTGCCTGTGGCAGAGATCCCTTACGATGAGCGTAAGCGAGGACCAGAGGAGCATCGCGTCCGTCGAGCGTAAGCTCGACGACCCGGTCCTTTGTGTCGGGAATGATCGTGCAGAGTTCGTCCCCTTCCTTGAGGTACTGTCCACCACCGCCCACATTGGCGTGAACTCGGAAGACGACTCCATCGCAGGGAGCCACCACGTGCCGCGACTTGAAGCGCTCCACCCGGTTCTCGATGTCCTGCACCTCACGTTCCGTGGTGAAAAGCGCCTGCTCTCCCTTCCGGAAATTGCTTCTTGCAACCGCGATCGAAGAGATTCCCGCGGCATCCGTCTGAAGGACTTGTGCCTCTTGAGTGAGGTAGGCGGCCTTCGAGCGATCTAACTCTGCGGCTGCTCGTCTCACGTCGATGGAGGCGCGGTCAATGCGCAGCTTGGCCTCCTCGCGTGAGAGCTTGCTCTCGATCGCCCCCAGCGTTCCGCTGGAATGGAGCTTATCGATCATGTCAAAACGGGTCTGCTCGAAGGTCTTGGAGTACTGGGCGTTGGAGAGGACATGATCAGCCACCTCGATCGCCTTGCGGGTTGATTCAAGATTGGCTTTGGCGGCATTAACAGCTGATTCACGGGCAGCCTCCGTGGCTGTAGCGGCGCCACTTAGTTCAGCCACTTCCTGTTTACCGGCCAAGAGACGTCCTCTGAGAAACTCCAACTGAGCAGTCAGCCTGGTGCCGAGATCCGGATCATTGTCCTCAAGGTCGACCACGGGATCGCCTTTCTTGACGATGGATCCCTCGACGACGTGCCACTTGCGCACTTGGCCTGGAATCCGGGCCGTCAGCACTTGGGAGCGCTCGACAGGCGAATAGGCGATCACGGTGCCGCGACCCTGCACAGTTTGCTGCCAAGGGACAAATGCCAGCACAAAGGGGGAGGCAGCCATGCACCAGAGCACGATCTTGGAAATACGAAGAACAATCGGAGGAGTCTCCGTCGCGCGCGTGAGATCCTCCCGTGTTACTGGATCAGCCGGCTTGCAGCCCTCGTCATGCGGTTGGCTGCTGCTCATGGTAACGTGACGGTGGTGCCGATGCGCTCGGCGACATCGCGCCTGGTCGTGGCCACGATCAGGGTCCAGGGTGCGTCGGGAGAGGAGAGTTTTGCGATCAGCTCGGAATGCAGAGCGGGATCGAGGAGATCGAGGGTTCCGTCAAGCAGCAAGAGGCGGGGTTTGGCCAAGATGGCTCGTGCGATACCGAGCAGGACTGACTCGGAGGTGGAGAGCGGCCATCCCGTGGAGGAGAGAGGTGTGGCCATCCCCAAAGGGAGCGAGGCAATACGGGCGGATAGACCCGCATCCTTGAGGGCTTCACGGATCTCCTCGACGCCGATCTCCGCGTTGCCGGCACGGAGGTTCTCAACGATCGTCCCGGAAAACACCTCCCCGCGTCCGGCGTTGGCAATCAGTCTGCGGGCTGCGGCCCGATCCAAGGCCTGAGAACTGATCCCGTCAAAGGTGACCCGCGCCCCCTCCGGAGCGCGCAGGAGGGAGAGGGTTTCCATGAACTGTGACTTGCCGCTTCCAGGAGCACCAAGCAGGGCGATCTTAGAACCGGAAGGGGCATCCAAGAAGATTTCTCCTGAGGGGCCGGGGCAATTTGCCTTAACGGAGAGTGGCTTTCCGGATGTGAGCAAGATTTCCCCTCCCTTGGGCTCCAGGGTGAAGCTGTCGATGACCCCGAGCTTATCAAGCGATGCCTCAAGGTCATAGAAGGACTCGAGATGTTTTCCGGTCTTGGCCAGTGAAGCCAGCACCAGAGTCACGATCAGCTCCGAAGCGACCAACTGACCGAGCGTGAGTTGGCGATTAATCACCAACCATCCGCCAAGCCCGAGCAAAAGGGTGCTTGCGATGGCTTCCAAGAAAATCACGAAGAGTGTCTGCCGCCAGACCACACGGAAGTGCTGCTTTCTGGCTGCGATGTAGTCGGCCGTATGAGCGCGGGCTCGGTTGAGGGCCACATCCTGCATTGCACCTGCACGGAAGAGGGAGGGAGAGCGGGCGATTTCGCCGATCCATCCAGCGAGATCGAATTTTGCATAACTCTCCTCAATACTGGAGGAGACACCACCCCTCCCAAAAACAATGGTCACCACAACCACCGCAACCACAAGGATCAGGGCGAAACTCAGCAGATAGGGGTGATAGCAGGAGAGAAGGATAAGGCCGACGATCGTGATCATCACGATGCCAACACCGTCGACAAGGAGTCCCGACAAGGCCTTCTGAACCGAGGAGACCTCGAAGAAACGATCCGCAAGCTCGCCCGCATTGCGGCCCTCAAAGCTTGAGATCTCGGCGCGCGAGAAATGTGCGGAGAACTTCTCGGCGTAACGGACAAAGAGGCGCCGTTGGAGATACTCCGCGACAAGGAACTGGAGCGCCTTGAGCGAGGCCGAGATGAGGAGCAGCGTCAACATCACCAGGGCCAGGGCAATCACTGGCCAGAGCAGGACGCCAAACGCGACAGTATTCACCAGGGTCTCGATCGCGACAGGGGCCGCGATGGAGAGCAGTCCCACGCAAAGGGCAAAAACGAGGATCATCCCCACGTCACGGGGATCAAGATCCAGTGCGCTTTTAAGGCGCGTCCACGGGCCTTGTTCGGGATGATGGCGCGAGTGAATCATGTGAGATCGTGTATCTTACGAGTTGATACCCATTCTATCTATTAGATTATATCAAACATAGCGTTTGATATTCTCAAACAACTATCTGGACCCTCTTCCAAACGATAGGAGGCGCCCTGCCGTCATCCAGTCCTCATCAAGCACCTCAGGCTGCTCGTCTCTCAGGCTGGTCGTCCCTCAGGAGGATTAGACCGCCTGATTGCCTGTCTCGCCAGTGCGGATGCGAACCGCGTTCTCCACGGGCAGGACAAAGACCTTTCCGTCGCCGATCTTGCCGGTCTTGGCTGCTTCCACAATCGCCTTGATCGCCGCCTCGACCGCGTCGTCAGCGACCACAAGCTCCAGCTTGATCTTGGGCAGGAAGTCGACCGTGTACTCGCTGCCGCGGTAGATCTCAGTGTGTCCCTTTTGGCGGCCGAATCCCTTGACCTCGGTCACAGTCATTCCCTCGATGCCGAGCTCGCTGAGGGCATCTTTGACTTCCTCGATCTTGAAGGGCTTGATGATTGCTTCGATTTTTTTCATGGGTCGGTTTTGGTAATGGCTGAGGTTCTGTCTGTTGATCGCAGATGGCTCTATCCTCTGCAATCACCATCGTCAATACCTTCACTTTCGGAGCACAAAAAAGGCGGAGACCGAAGCCTCCGCCTTTCCTTGGTAACGATCTAAAGAATCTTAGACTGCTTTGTCGCCGGTCTCATCGGTACGGATACGGACCGCGTTCTCCACAGGGAGAACAAAGACTTTGCCGTCGCCGATCTTGCCGGTTTTGGCCGTCTTGACGATCGCCGCGACGGCTCCCTCTAGGGCACCGTCGGCAACGACGATCTCGATCTTGATCTTGGGAAGGAAGTCCACCGTGTACTCGCTGCCGCGGTAGATCTCGGTGTGGCCCTTCTGGCGGCCGAAGCCCTTGACCTCGGTCACCGTCATTCCCTCGATGCCGAGATCGCTAAGGGCGTCTTTGACTTCCTCGAGCTTGAAGGGCTTGATGATTGCTTCGATTTTTTTCATAGGTGTTGGTGATGTTGGGTTTGGACCTTCCTTGGGTTCTTGAATTAGTGGTTGTAGCCCTCTTCACCGTGATCGGTGATGTCGAGACCCTGATGTTCCGCCTCGACCGAAGGACGAAGGCCGATGACCAGCTTGACGATGATGGTGATGACGAGGGTTCCGATCACCGCGAGGGCGATAGTGATTCCGGCGGCCTTGGCCTGCGCCACGAGGAGCGAGTGGGACTCGATCGCGGCCTTCAGCCCGTTCTTGGCGGCGTAGGCGTCGCTGACGAGGTTGCCGTTCACGGCGGGGTTGACCAGGACGCCCGTGATGAGGGCTCCGACCGTACCGCCGACACCGTGGATGCCGAAGGTGTCGAGTGCGTCGTCGTACTTGAAAATCCCCTTCAGGACGGTGACTGCGAAGTAAGGGACGACACCAGCCACCACGCCGATGATTGCGGCACCCGTGGAATCCACGAATCCGGCGGCAGGGGTGATGACCACGAGGCCGGCCACGGCACCCGAGCACATGCCGAGCACGCTTGGCTTGCCCTTGAGGATGAACTCGAGCAGGGGCCAGACGAAGGCGGCGATGGCTGTCGCGATAGTGGTGGTGAGGAAGGCGTTGGCGGCGATGCTGTCGGCGGCCAGGGCGCTGCCGGCGTTGAAGCCGTACCAGCCGACCCAGAGAAGGCCGGTGCCGATCATGGTGAGCACGAGGCTATGGGGAGGCATGGGCTCCTTGCCGTGTCCGACGCGCTTGCCGAGCAGGAGGCAGAGGATGAGGGCGCTCCAGCCCGAGGACATGTGAACCACGGTGCCGCCGGCGAAGTCGATCGCGGGGATCTTGGCATCGGCGTTCCAGACACCATTCATGAGACCGGTGGCGCCCCAGACCATGTGGGCGAGCGGGAAGTAGACGAGGAACATCCAGAGGCCGACGAAGGCCATCAGGGCGGTGAACTTGAGGCGCTCGGCCGTGGCACCGAAGATGAGGGCTGGGGTGATGATCGCGAAGGTCAGCTGGAAGATGCAGAAGACATTCTGCGGGATCCAGTAGGCGTAGCTGGTGTTGGGGGCCGAATCGATCCCCTTGAGGAAGAAGAACTCAGTGCCTCCGATGTAGGGGCTGGCGAAGTTCGTTCCGAAGACCAGGCTGTAGCCGACCGCCCACCAGATGATGGTGACCAGGCCGGTGATGCCCAGGCACATGGCGAGCATCGAGAGGACGTTCTTAGAGCGGACCAGACCTCCGTAGAAGAGGGCGAGACCGGGCAGGGTCATCAGGAGCACCAGGGCCGCCGAGATCATCATCCAGGCCGTGTGGCCTGCGATGGCGACCGGGGCGATGTTCGTCGCGGTCGGGTCACCGTTGGTAAGGGCCGCCTGCAGGTAGGCGGTCTGGGCCTTCAACGGCGCATCCGCGAAAGCGATCGGGGTGGGTGCCGGCGCGGCATCCTCTGCATGGAGGGTGGAAGTGACGGCGCCGAGGATCGCCAGTGAGGCGACCGCCGCGAGCAACCGGAGCACGGAGGTGGTTTTTTTCTTCATAGGGTTGGTGTTGGTTGTGGCGCCCGGTGAGGGGCGGTTAAGACATGAAAGCAACCTCCGTGCCAACTTTCCAAAGGCCCTGATTATGGCGTGTAGCTGCGTTGCTCTTCACTTGCCGTAGGTTTCAATACAGCTGCCCTCGCGCGCCTTGCTCCCCATCCCAATCAGAGCCTTTGGCGTGAAAGGGTCTCTTGGCGATTTTTGCCCTCTTAAGAGTCAAGAGAGGGTATTTGGCGGTTTTTATCCACTCCGCACCATTCAACGGCACAGAGTTTTTTACCGAATACAAGTGAAGCCGACTCGAGGAACGGCTACTTGGGGAACCGAGTGGAGTCTTCTTTGGGCTTCCTAAGATTCCTGCGGTATTGGAACGAGAGCCCGACAAAAAGACAGCATAAGACGACGGAAGTCAGGAACCAGAGCCCCAAGCTGGCGAGGATGTTTTTGAGGATTTCAAACATGGTAGGGAAAGGAAGAGTTCACGAAAGGCTTGGTTTCTGGCGACTATGCTTGGGATGATGAGATTTGCCGGGCGGGAAGAGCGGGCGAACCGCTTTCCCGCCCGGCATTTCTGTCGGGCTGCACACCCCCCGGCACGCAGCCCTCCATATTCTTCATAAGCATGACAAGCTTCAGACCTCTTCCGTTCCTAAATGCTTAGAGGGCTCCTTCATGGATTTCCTCATTGTCGTCTCTGTAGGTGAGCCAATTAAGTAAACTATTGTATTCTTAGAAGTTGCTATGTGTATCTCGTAAAATATTCGCGGCAACAACAATCGTCACTCACCCTGCTACTTCATGATTCAGCAATGCGGGGGTGCTTCCCTTGCGCTGCCTGCTATAAACACCCATGCGAATTTTGCTACGAGTTTTCGGTTACACGGCGCGCTATCCTTGGATGGCGGCGGCTACGATGTTCTGCGCGATCGTCGGCACGCTGATGGTGGCGGTCTTTCCTGCCGTCACCCAGCAGGTCATCGAAGTCGTTCTCAAACAGCATCACCCGGAAAAGCTGATTCCTCTGATCGCAATGGGTCTCGCGGCATTCTTCGCCCAGGATCTTCTGAACTGCCTCCGTATCCTGCTGAACAATCACTTCGAGCAGCGGGTGATCTTTGACCTCCGGAGCGATCTCTATGCCCGGATCCAGATGCTGCCCCTCCCATGGTTCGACAACAGAGCGACGGGCGACATCATGACCCGGCTCGTGGAGGATGTGACCAACGTGGAGCGGGTCCTGATCGACGGCATCGAGCAAGGTACGGTGGCCCTGCTCCAGATCGCCATCGTCCTGGTTCTCATGGCCCATTACAGCATGGTCCTGATGCTGGCTGCCTTGACGCCCGTTCCCTTCCTGGCTCTCGGGGCACTCTTCTACACGCTGACTGCCGGAAAGCGCTACCGTGCCACACGCAAGGCTACCTCGGCCCTGAACTCCCTTCTTCACGATAACCTCGACGGGATCCGCCAGATCAAGACCTACGCCACCGAGGAGAGGGAACACGCACGATTCAATGCATCAAGCGAAGCTCTCAAGAAAGCCTCTCTCATCGTGATGCGCTATTGGGCAATCTACAGCCCGACAATGAACTTCCTAGGGAACGCGGGAATGATCCTCATCCTTGCCGTGGGAGGTCTGCAGGTTCTCCATGGAACGATGGAGCTGAGTGTCCTGGTCGCCTTCCTCCTGCTGGCACGCTATCTCTACGAACCAGTCGGACGCCTCCATTCCCTCAACCAGTTGCTTCAGGCGGGACGTGCTGCGAGCGAACGGGTCTTCTCGATTCTGGATGCCCCATTGGAAGAGGGCTGGAGGAATCCTTCTTCGAATTCTGAGGTTATCTCCCTGAAGGGTGATGTCCGTTACGAGTCCGTGGGGTTCGAGTATCAGGCCGGGACCGCTGTCCTCCATGACATCTCTCTTCATGCCAAGCCAGGCGAGATGATCGCGCTGGTGGGACCCACCGGTGCAGGAAAGACCTCGCTTGTCCACCTGCTCAGCAGATTCTACGAGCTCAGCTCCGGAGAGATCCTGCTGGATGGGCGCCCGATCTGTGAGATCCCCCTGAGCGAACTCCGCCGCTCCGTCGCCATGGTGACGCAGGAGAGCTTCCTCTTCAACGGCACCACTGCCGACAATCTACTCATTGCAAAACCCGATGCCACTGAGGAGGAGATGTGGGCAGCGCTAGCCGCCGCGAATGCAGAAGCCTTCATACGCCGTCTTCCTAAGGGGCTCCACACGCAACTCGGCGAACGCGGCGTCAAGCTGAGCGTCGGTGAGAAACAGCGTCTCTCCATCGCGCGCGCCCTGCTGAAGAACCCGCCGATCCTTGTCCTCGACGAGGCGACTGCCAGCGTGGACAACACGACGGAACGTCTGATCCAAGAGGCACTAGCCCACTTGCTGGAGGGTCGTACCAGCTTCGTGATCGCCCACCGACTCTCAACCGTCCGCCATGCCGACCAGATCCTGGTGCTGGAGAGGGGACGCATCGTCGAGAGGGGCAATCACGAGACACTCCTTGCCGCAGGCGGACTCTATGCCTCCCTCTGCAAGGAAGCCGAAGCCCATCACGGGGTCTTCGGGGAGAGCAGAATAGACATCTCGCGCGGAGCCGTTGAAGTGGCGGAGAACGCGGAGGAAATTTAATCCCCATAAGGCCAAGTCAATTACTCGGACGTTGACTTGATGATACTATTTGGCATATTTACCAAATAGATGCCTTCAAAACTTCAGAAGCTCAAATCCAATGCGACGGTCCGCGCCTCCATCGTGAAGGCGATGGCCCATCCCTCGCGCCTCCTGATCATGGAGGCCCTGATGCAGGGTGAGCATTGCGTGAACGATCTCACGGAGATGGCAGGTTGCGACGTGACGACTCTTTCCAAGCACCTGGCAGTGATGAAAAAGGCCGGACTCCTTATCTGCGAGAAGCGTGGCCTGCAGGTCTTTTACCAGATCGCCTGCCCCTGCTTCACGGAGTTCTTCCGCTGCATCGACCTCATCTCCAGCTCCAATAACCGCAGGCTTCGGTGCGCCTGTTAATCGTCACCAAACCCACTAAAAGAATGAAAACATCAGACCTCAAAATAATCCTCCGCAATCATCCGGAATGTCATCTCGCGTTTATTCTGCCTAGTGGCAAATCCATTCCGATTCACGCGCACATCACAGAGGTTGGCCGTGTTGATAAGACTTTCTTGGATTGCGGTGCCACGATTCGCAAAATCTCCTACCTCTCTCTCCAGTCTTGGGTTGCTGATGATACTGATCATCGACTCCCTGCCGAAACACTAGCGGACATCATCGATCGCGCTGCCCCCATTCTCGGAAATGACGATCTCGATGTGGAAATCGAATACGAAGACGGATTCATTACCCAGCTCCCGGTTGAGTCAGCAAAACAGCAGGGTGATTTACTCGTCTTTACGCTCGGCACCAAACACACCGACTGCCTCGCAAAGGAGATCTGCCTTCCGCCGCCCAAGGATGACGAAGGCTCGTCGTGCTGCAGTGGCACCGGCTGCTGCTGATTCACTTCTTCCCGATTTAACGCTTTCACTTTTTCCCATGAAACCTCTCGTCCTTATCCTCTGCACCGGCAATTCCTGCCGCAGTCACCTTGCCGAAGGCATCCTCCGTGCCGCCGCTGGTGATCTCATCGAAGTCGCCAGCGCGGGCTCCAAACCTGCCGGCTACGTCCACCCGAAGTCCATCGAAGTGATGAAGGAGATCGGCATTGATATCTCCGGACACACCTCCAAACACCTTGATGAGTTTCTGAATCGTTCCGTCGATACAGTGATCACAGTCTGCGGGAATGCCGACCAGGCCTGCCCGATGTTCCCAGGTCAGGTGAACCGCTTCCATTGGGGCTTCGAGGATCCTGCCCATGCAACGGGTAGCGAGGAGGAGATTCTCAACGAATTCCGCCGAGTCCGCGACCAGATCAAGCTCGTGTTCGATGCCTACGCAGCAGGTCTCAAGCGCGGGAAGTCCCTTTAACCAGAACCTCGTTTCATTCCATGGATACATCTCCTACTACTCCTGCGAAGACCGTAAAGAGACTCGCCTTCTTCGAGCGCAATCTGACCCTCTGGGTTCTTCTCTGCATGGTTGCAGGGGTGATTCTGGGCACAGCGGCCCCGAAGGCCGTTGCCTCCCTCAGCGGCATGGAGTTCGGACATGACTCTCATGTGAATGTCCCGATCGCCATTCTCATCTGGCTCATGATCTATCCGATGATGCTGAAGATCGACTTCAGCTCCATCGGGGGTGTTGCCCGGAAGCCGAAGGGGCTGCTGGTGACCCTATTCGTGAATTGGATCGTGAAGCCCTTCAGTATGGCCTTCCTGGCCTGGGTATTCATGCAGCACCTCTTTGCCAAGTGGATTGATGTCGAGACCGCCAAGAACTACACGGCGGGCCTGATCATTCTTGCTGCCGCCCCCTGCACCGCGATGGTCTTTGTCTGGTCCTATCTGACGGACGGCGATCCCGCCTACACGCTGGTTCAGGTAGCGGTGAACGATCTCATCATGCTCGTGGCTTTTGCCCCCATCGTAATGTTTCTCTGCGGGGTGTCAGGAGTGGTGGTTCCATCTGCCGTCCTGATTACCTCAGTCCTAGTCTTCATCGTTATTCCCCTAACAGCCGGATGGCTCACACGAACAATGCTTCTCAAGACACACGGTAACGAGTGGCTTGAGAAATCCTTCCTCCCAAAGTTCCAGCCAGTGACCATGGCGGCGCTCTTGCTGACCCTGATACTCATTTTCGCCTTTCAGGCGGAGAATCTGACCCATCGGTGGCTTGCCGTGCTGTTGATCGCCGTTCCGATCATCATCCAAGTCTATTTCAACTCCAGCCTGACCTATATGCTGATGCGCTGGCTGAAAGTCCCCCACAATGTGGCGGCTCCCGGAGCCCTTATCGGCGCAAGCAACTTCTTCGAGCTGGCGGTAGCGGTGGCCATCACTCTCTTCGGCCCCTCCTCCGGAGCCGCACTCGCCACGGTGGTCGGTGTCCTTGTAGAGGTTCCAGTGATGCTTTCCGTCTGTAGTGCCTGCAATGCGACAAAAGATTGGTTTCCAACGGAAGCTCCGCTTGCAGACAAAACTTTGCGATAAATACGTTGCTGAGGTCATCGTTCACCCAATAATTGGCTCCATCTTTGTGCCGGGGCTGATTACGCTCCGGCCAGATGGATCCTAATCCACAGATATCAGGAGGAGCAGAAACGCCCGGATCGGATCCGTATCCTGACGGGCAAGTTGGTTCTGCGCCTCCGCGACGAGGAGTGCTCGCGATCGATAGCATCCTGAGGGGAGCTTCCCGCCTGCAGCGCTCGGTGGCCAAGCGCTGGCGGCGCCTGCAGCGACGTCCACAGACCATCGCCGAGAGCGCCAATCTTCTTCCCACGCTGATCCAGGTCCTTGCTGCTTTCACCCGGGTCGATGGGGAGATGCTGGAGGAGGAAATCGATTCGAGCCTCGGCTTCCTGCGCTATGACTATCCCGAGGCGGTCTACTCCGAACTCCGCAAGCTCTTCCGCCAGGCCCTCGAGCAACAGCAGGATCTGGGAGCCATGGCGACGAAGCTCTCCACGGAGCTGAGCGATGACAGCAAGATCCTGCTCGGCGTGCAGCTCTACGATCTGATCACCCGTTCGGGAATGAAGGCGGAGCAGGTGGCGGCCTACCATGACTTCATGGGGCGTCTCGGCATGGCGGCGCAGGCCATCGATATCGTCTACCAGCTCAATGCCAACGAGCAGGCCGACGCGGAATTCTTCCACGACGGCACCTCGCCGCTCGAGGCTCTCTCCTTCGGCGATCCGGCAACATGCGATGTGGAGCTAAGGGACTTCAAGGGGGACGAAAAGCTTCTGGCCTACTGCCACCACGACCTGATCATTCTCAAAAACCTCTCTGGCAAGAGCCTGATCGTCCAAGGCCGTCTGCTGAAGCCCGGTGAGTTCTGCCGAATCTATCCGGGTCAGCGCGTGCTGGTGGGCGAGCAGGTGATCACCAGCCAGGATCTGATCTTTTACTTCAACGCGAAGCGCAACGTGACGCTTCCCCACATCTTTGTGGCGATCAACAACGAAGAGGTCCGGCTTGAGAAATCGCGCAGCCGGGACAGCGACCTAGAGATCGCCTTCGGCCTGAAAGTGAATGTCACTGCCCTTCAGGATCTTCGGGCCACCCTGCGGGGCGCGCCGCTACGCAAGGGGACGACGGTCGCAGCCCAACTCTCAGACAAGATCTTCTTCCGCGACGGTGGGGAGCTCGACCTCGAGGATCTGAAGCGGCGCGTCGGGTCTTTCGGAGGCCGTTTCGAGCTGAAGGGCTCCAAGACCGAGTACATCGCTTCGAATAACCCGAGCCGACTGGACGATGACGACATTCTGATTTCTCCCGGAATCGGCGGTGAGGTGACGCTGCGGATTACCTGTGATTACCAGGAAAAAAAGGGTCGCGTGGAGGTGCTTCAAGCCGACAGGCCAATCGTCGTGAGGGGGCTTCCCGTGCGCGGAGCCATGGATCTCATCGATGGGGACACCATTCGGATCGATGCGGGCCAGGTGCTGCGCTGTAACTTCACCGACAGGATTATCGAGGAGGAACGCAACATCATCCGCACGCTGGACGTGCGCGATCTTGTCTGCCGCTTCCGGAGCGGTGACACGGCCCTCGATAACCTCAATTTCTCGATGGATCGCGGCGAGATGGTCTGCGTCATGGGAGCAAGCGGCTGCGGCAAGAGCACGCTGCTCCGCGCTCTGGCTGGCCAGTTCCCGCCGGTGGCCGGAGAGGTGCAGCTCAACCAGCGTTCACTCTACAGGAATCTCGATGCGCTGCTTCAGTACATCACCTACATCCCCCAGTACGACGCATTCGATGAGCAGCTGACGATCGAGGAAAACCTCCGCTTCGCGGCGGCCATCCGCGCCCCCCATCTCTCGCGTCGCGAACGTCAGCGCCGCATCGACAGCAAACTTGCCGAGCTAGGATTGAACGAGCGCCGCAAGGAGGTCGTGGGAGGAACCAGCAAGAAGATCCTGAGCGGAGGCGAACGCAAGCGCCTGAATATCGGCCTCGATATGGTCAGCACGGCAGATGTCTATCTCTTCGACGAACCGACCAGCGGCCTCTCCTCCAAGGATTCCGAGCATGTCATCGAGATCATTCGCGGCATGGCCCATAACAAGATCGTCTTGGTTACGATCCACCAGCCGACCTCGAAGGTCTTCCAGATGTTCCAGAAGGCCCTGCTGCTGGACAAAGGAGGCAAGCTGGTCTTCTTCGGCACACCCACGGAGATGCTTGCCTACTTCGCCGAGGCGGAGCACGAGCAACTCTTCGGAACGGAGCTCGGAGGATGCCAGGCCTGCGGCACAACCCGTCCGGAGTTTGTCTTCGACGTGCTGGAGACACCTCTGCGTGACTTAGGAGGCGAGCTCATCTACGAGGAGAACAACCGAGGACAGCTTGTCCCCGCCCGTCGCTTCTCTCCGGAATACTGGCGTGACAAGTTCGAGGCCTATCGCCTGATGAAGGAGGTCCAGCAACCGGCCTCCTCGCGAACTCCCGTCCCAGCAGGTCCTGAGTCAAAGAGTAGCCTTACACAGCGACCTTCCGGATGGGAGGGTTTTCGCTGGCGCGACGAACTGGGACAGTTCCTTGTGCTGCTCCAGCGCTCTTTCATCAGCAAGCTGCGTAACCGAGCCAATCTTCTCACCACGCTGGTGGAGGCGCCGATGCTCGCCTTCCTGATCGGATCGGTCCTCCGCTACTCGGAGAGCAAACATTACGACTTCGCCTCGGCCTTCCACATCCCGACCTACCTGTTCCTTTCCCTCGTGGTGGCGATGTTCCTCGGACTCACCAATAGCGTCGATGACATCCTGCGCGACCGGCCCGTTCTTCTCCGGGAACGGAATCTGAATGTCCGCATCGGCTACTACCTGTTGGCTAAGGCGATTACGCTCGGCCTCTTCGCCTTGGCTCAATGCGCCCTCTTTACCCTGATCGGCGACCGGATGGTCTCCCTTCGCGGCTTTTACTGGGTCGAGTTCGTCGCGATGTTCCTCACGGCATTCAGTGGTATCGCCCTCGGCCTGCTGATCTCCTCACTAGCCCGGGAGGGGAAGACGGCCGTCAACATCATTCCCGTCGTCCTGATCCCTCAGATCATCCTTGGGGGCGCCCTGATCAAGTATGAGGAGATGAACCGCAACCTGGATTTCATCCATTCGATCCATGAGTGGTTCAATCGCCACCCCGAAACGGCCATGGAACCAAGAAGCGATCTGCAGGTGCCGATGATTTGTGAATTCATGCCGATGCGCTGGTCTTATGAGGGGATTGTCTTCGCCCAGGCAAAGCTGAATCCCCTGGCCATCCGGCAAGCGCGTATCCAGCGTCAGATCTACCAACTCGCGGCGATCAAGAAGCCGACCGACGCCCAGGAAGATCGGCTCGACGACCTCAAGGACCTTCTGGCGATCATGAGCGGCCTGCAGGCATCGAATCCGGATGAACTCGCCAAGAGAATGACCCGTATCGACAGGGTGATCGGAGGCGCCACGTTGAAGCGCGAGGAAATCGTAGGGAATGAAGGGGGCGTCACCGCCGAACAGCTCTACACCAACCAGAAGGTACTCGATCTGGTCTCCAAGGCGGAGATGGAACAGGCGGACTACCGTGACAGCCGCCACCCGAATGTCTTTTTTGGGCCGATGAAGCAATACTTCGGCGTCTCCATCCCCCTGCTCTGGTTCAACTCCGCCGTCATGATCCTCTCCAGCTGGGCGATCTTCGTGGTCCTTTTCTTTATCCTGAGACGTCAGATCCGCGAGACCCGCACCTAAGCCTCTCACAGCCGTGGTGATTGAAAGGAGAAACACCCCCCTTTTTCGATAATCTCTTAATGAAAAGAGGAGCTTGACCGCGCCGCCCTGATGAAGGAGGATCCACACCCCACAAAGGAAAGCAGGTGAATTAATTATGCCGGAAGTTATTGTCCGTAAGGGCGAACCAATCGATCGCGCTCTCAAGCGCCTCAAGACCAAACTCGAGACCGAGGGTGTCCTCGACGAGGTGCGCCGTCTGCGCGCCTTCGAGACCCCGACTCAGCGCACAAAGCGCAAAGCCAAGGCCAGCGCCAAGCGTGCCAAGGCCAAGATCCGCTTTGTCCTGAGCTGATCCCCGAACTGCTTTCCACTCCCACGGAGTGAATCCTGAAGTTCTTATCATCGGCTGCGGCTTCCTAGGGGAGGCCGCAGCCGATCTTTTTTCGGCCAGGGGCATGAATGTTCTAGGCCTGGTCCGGAGCGCCGACTCACTCGACGCGCTATCAAACAGGTCTTTCCGATCTGCTGCCTGCGATGTCACCGAGCCTGCCTCGGTCGAAGCCCTGACCCCTCTGGTTCAAAATGTTCCCCTGGCCATCTACTGTGTCAGCTCTGGCCGAGGTGGAGCCGAGGCCTACGCTGCGGTCTACCGCGATGGTCTCCGCCGTGTGCTGGAGAGTTGGAATCCGGGTAGGATGATTTTTGTCAGCAGCACCTCGGTCTACGGACAAACCGATGGAGCCTGGGTCTCCGAGGAATCAGAAGCCGCCCCCGATCGCGACACTGGGCGCATTCTGTTGGAAGCTGAACAGATCGCCCTGGCATCAGGAGGGAGTGTTGCTCGTCTTTCGGGGATCTATGGACCGGGCCGCTCCGTACTGCTCAGGAAGTTTCTGGCAGGTGAGGCCCTGTTGGAGGATGGGGGGCACCGCTGGATCAACCAGATTCATCGGGATGATGCCGCCCTCGCCTTGGCACGATTGGGAGACTCCTCGGTTACTCCGGAGGTGTACAACGTGACCGATGATACACCGGCCACCCAACGCGAGGTCTATGGATGGATAGCAGAGACCCAGCGCCAATCGCTACCCCCGGAGGGAGCGGCTGATCTCAACCGAAAGCGGGGCTGGACCTCCAAGCGGATCAGCAATGCTAAGCTTTGTTCCACCGGATGGATTCCTCAATTTCCCAGCTATCGGGACGCTTTGCCCCAGTTGCTAACTGATTATTCGACGGGATCTTAAGAGTAAAGATTGCAAAACCGGGATTGTTGCGACAATCTGTCTCGCCCTCCATGAAGCAGACTATCCTGATCGTCGACGACGAAAAGAACACTCGCGATGGGTTGAGAGCCGTGCTGGAAGAGCGCTTTGATGTCTCGCTGGCGGCTGATGAAGCAGGAGCTTTGGCCTTGATGGAGGCAGACCCTCCCGATCTGGTCCTCACCGATCTGAAGATCGGCGCCGACAACGGCATGGATCTGATGAAGAAGATTCTGAAGCGCTCCGATCCGCCGATCTGCATCATGATGACGGCTTACGGATCGGTGGATACCGCCGTGGAAGCCATGAAGCAGGGGGCCTATGATTTCGTGACCAAGCCGGTGAATATCGACCGTTTGGAAATGCTGATCCGGCGCGCCCTACGCGAACGAACGATGCAAGCGGAGAATCTAGAACTCCGTCAGGAAGTGCGCAAAACGCGGACACCCGACAGAATGATCGGCCGCTCCCCGGTAATGGAAAGGGTCTTCGAGACCATCAGGCAGGTGGCACCCAGCAAGGCCACCGTTCTCATCCAAGGGGAGAGCGGAACGGGTAAGGAAGTTGCTGCTCAGGCGATCCATGCCCTGAGTAACCGGGCCGAGAAGCCGTTTGTTGCCGTCCATTGCGCCTCACTTTCCCCTCAGCTTCTGGAGAGCGAGCTCTTCGGCCATGAGAAGGGTGCCTTCACCGGCGCGGGGGAGCGCAGGATCGGGCGCTTCGAACAGGCTGCCGGCGGCACTCTTTTCCTTGATGAGATCGGCGAAATCGACCCCACCGTCCAGGTCAAGATTCTGCGAGTGCTTGGTGAGAAGAGTTTCGAGAGAGTCGGGGGCAACCAGACCCTGAACTCCGACGTGCGACTGATTGCCGCAACCAACAAGGATCTGGCGGCCATGGTGAGCGACGGGACATTCCGTGAAGACCTGTTCTTCCGGCTGAATGTGGTGCCTCTCATGATGCCCCCGCTACGGAGTCACCCGGAAGATATTCCCCTGCTCACGAGTGCCTTTCTCAAGGAAATGGCCAAGGAGCATGACAAGCCCGAGAGGCTCTTCACCCCCGAGGCCATAGCGGCACTGGAGACCCATACCTGGCCCGGTAATATCCGCGAACTTCGCGCCGCTGTGGAGCATGCCGTGGTGTTAGGAAACGGCAGTGAACTCAAACTGGGAGATCTCCCGTCATCTCTACGCATTCTCGCAGGATCTGCTCCCGGGGAGAATGAAATGAACCTTGCCAGAATTGAGGCCACAACGATTCACAAAGCCCTGGAAGAGTGCGCCGGTAATCGCACAATGGCGGCAAAAAAGCTCGGCATCAGCCGTCGCACCCTCCATCGTCATCTCGCTCAATTTGGCATCACTAAATCCCTGAAATAACCCATCGCTTTCAACCCATGGCACTCCAGGAAACAGTACGTGACATCGACTCCGGCTTCATAGCCAAGGTGCTCAAGATCGGCATGATTGCTGTCGTCGTCATAGGGCTCTGCATCGTTTATCTCCTGATGCATTTCAAGGGACTCGGTACCGAGCAGGCGATGGATCAGGCCCAGATTGCCCGGTCGCTCATCTCCGGCGAAGGATTCACGACCCGCTACATCCGTCCGCTGGCCATCCGTCAACTTACCGACACGGCTCGCAAGGTTCCCTCCGGCAATTTCCCCGATTTCTACAATGCCCCTCTTTACCCGCTAGCAGAGGCGGCAGCTCTCTTTCCGGTAAAGAAAAGAATCGCGATGGAGCCGACGGACACACTCAGCATGGGTGACCGGGCCATCGCGGCACTCGGCATCGTTCTCCTCCTGCTGGGTGTTCTGGTCTGGTATTTTGTGGGAACCCTGCTCTTCGATAGGACACTAGCCCTGATAGGAGCCGGACTCCTTCTCGTGACCGACCTCCTCTGGCAGTACGCCCTGGCAGGACTGCCCCAGCTTTTCCTGATCGTGCTGTTCGGTTTGGTCTGTCTCTGTGCCCTGAAGGCCCTGAATGCGGAGGAAGAAGAGAACCACCTCACAGTCTATGCCTGGCTCGGAGGCGGTGCCTTCGGTCTCGGCCTGATGTCCCTGACCCATGGAGTCACCTTCTTCTTGGTTCCGGGGTTTTTGGCTTTCTGCCTTTTTGCATTCCGGTCGCGGGTCGTGACCTTTCTCGTCCCCTTTCTCATCTATCTGCTGACAGTGCTTCCCTGGCTGCTTCGCAACTATTCTGTCTGCGGCAACCCCTTCGGCCTTTCCATCTACATGGCATTGGCGGGAGCGGGCGTTACGGAGCAGTCTGTCATGCGTGGAGTGAATACCGGCCTGACCCTGGGCGGAGGCATGGCAAGCAAGATCAGGTCTGGCCTTCTCGATCAGGCATCGCATCTCTGGGAGTACCTCGGACTGAACATCACCGTCGTCGCCTTCTTTATCTCGCTTCTTCATCCGTTCAAGAATCCAGCCGCTGCGGTCTGGCGATGGGTGATTCTGATCATGTGGATTGGTCTCACACTGGGCATGGCACTCTTCGGTGTGAAGGGAGCAGTGTCGGGCAACCAGCTGCACGTGATTTTTATCCCCATTTTCATCCTCTTCGGAACGGCATTCATCCTGGTGCTTTGGAACAGGCTTAACATCAGCCTGAAGGCCCTCCGCATCGCCTTCCTGACCGCAATTTTCCTGATTTCCGGAATTCCGATGATCCTCACCCTGCTAACCGGACAGCAGGCACGCATCCAGTGGCCCCCTTATGTGCCGCCCTTCATTTCGGTCCTTCAAAACTGGTTCAAGCCCCAAGAGCTCCTCTCCTCGGACATGCCTTGGGCAGTTGCCTGGTACGCCAACAGGAAGTGCCTGCTGATTCCAGAAACAGTCAGGCAGTTCAACGAGATCTCGGATTTCGGAAGCCTTGGCACGCCGATCGTCGGCCTCTATCTAACTCCAATCTCTGCAGGCGAGTCCTTTATCGATCTCCTCAAGGGTTCTTACAAAGACTGGGGTCCCGTCATCATGCGGACCGTGAATATTAATGATTTCCTGCTGAAGAGCTTCACTCCGCTGCCGATTAACGGCGAATGCATCCTGTACGCAGACACCGAGCGTTGGGCACGCAAGTCGTCCCACTAAGGCTTCACAGAAGACCCTCAACTCTGCCCCATCCGTGAAAGACAATACTGCTGTCGAAACATCCATCGAAGGCTCGCTTGGTCGCCTTGAGAGCATCGTGGAAGAGATCGAGCAGACTCCTCCTCCCCTGGAGACGCTCATCGAGCGCTATGAAGAGGGGATGAAGTTACTCCAGATCTGCCGGGAGAAACTCGACGCGGCCGAGAAGCGGATAGAAATCATCACGCGCAACAGTCGCGGTGAAGCGGCGCTCAAGCCGTTCGAGGAATCGTGAATTCGGAGCACCCGCGGCACTTGCTGGAGAGTATTGATTCCCCGGCCGACCTGAAAAAACTACCGGAGAGTGCCCTGCCCGCACTTGCCCAGGAGATCCGGGAGGAATTGATCGAATCCCTGTCCGAAACAGGAGGCCACCTTGGGCCAAACCTCGGGGTGGTTGAGCTCTCGATCGCGCTGCATCGTGTCTTCGAGACACCGGCCGACAAGATCCTCTTCGATGTCAGCCATCAGGGTTACATCCACAAGATGCTGACAGGTCGCCG
This sequence comes from Verrucomicrobiota bacterium, assembly GCA_021413925.1. Taxonomy (NCBI): domain Bacteria; kingdom Pseudomonadati; phylum Verrucomicrobiota; species Verrucomicrobiota bacterium. The sequence continues at coordinate 36,372 of JAIOPL010000005.1, read as the reverse complement.
GAACCGCCTGGCGACCATGCGCCAGCATGGGGGCCTCAACGGATTCCTGCTACGCACCGAGAGCGAGCATGACTGCTACGGAGCGGGTCATGCTGGAACAGCGCTTTCCGCGGCGCTTGGCATGGCGGCTGCGCGCGACATGAATGGAGGCCAGGATCATGTGGTGGCCGTTGCCGGTGACGCCGCCTTCACCTGCGGGATCAGCTACGAGGCTCTTAATAACGTCGCGGAGACCACCAAACGCTTCATCGTCATTCTTAACGACAACGAGTGGTCGATCTCCAAGAACACCGGCGCCATCGCCGAGCATCTCAACCGCATCGCCACCAGCCCGGCCTACGCCCATCTCCATGACCAGACGGCCAAGTTCGTGGAATGGATCGGGGGAAAGACAGCGCGCCATCTCGCCCATAAAATCGAGGCGGGCGTGAAGCAGATCTTGCTCCCTGGAGTCATCTTCGAGGATCTGGGCCTGCGCTACTTCGGTCCGATCGACGGCCATGACATCCCCCTGCTGATCCGGACCTTCGAATTTCTCAAGACCCAGAACGAACCGGTCATCCTGCATATCCTGACCAAGAAGGGTAAAGGATACGCCCCCGCGCTAGCCATGCCCGACAAGTTCCACGGACTCGGCAAGTATCAGCAGGAGACAGGAGAGACGACGGCGGGTGTCTCCCCGACCTATTCGGAAATCTTCGGGAAGACCCTCTCAGACTTTGCCGATCACAACCGCAAGCTCGTCGCCATCACCGCCGCCATGCCCACCGGCACAGGGCTCTCCCAGTTTGCGGCGCGCCATCCGGATCGTTTCTACGATGTCGGCATCGCCGAGGAGCACGCGGCCCTCTTCGCAGCGGGCATGGCGACCCGGGGGATGAAGCCCTTCCTAACGATCTACTCGACCTTCATGCAGCGGGCGTTCGACATGATCGTCCACGACATCGCTCTGCAGAACCTCAACGTGGCGCTCTGCATGGACCGTGCCGGTCTCTCCGGCGATGACGGGCCGACGCACCACGGCCTCTTCGATATTGCCTACCTGAGGAGCATCCCGGGAGTGATCGCGATGCAAGCAAAGGACGAGGAAGAATTCGTCGACATGCTCTGGACGATGGCCAACCACCACGAGGGGCCCATCGCGATCCGCTATCCCAGGGGAGCAGGCACGGGCGCCATTCCTAAGACCACGCCGAAGCTGCTCGAAATCGGTAAGGCCGAGGTACTGCGCCATGGAATGGATGTCGCGCTCTTCGGATTGGGAAACTTCTGCGAGGTGGCACTAGAGACGGCCGATCTCCTCGAGAAGCAAGGGATCAAGGCGGCTGTCATCAACCCCCGCTGGATTAAGCCGCTTGATACGGGAACGCTCGAGTTCTTTGCCCGAGGTTCGAAAGTTCTTTGCACCCTGGAGGACCACGCCGTCACGGGAGGCTTCGGTTCCGCTGTCGCGGAACACCTCTCAGATGCCGGTATCACCACACCGCTTGTCCGCGTCGGATGGCCAGATCAGTTCATCGAACACGGCTCCGTATCCATCCTCCGTGAGAAGTACGGCATGACGGCGAAGGCTGCCGCCGCGAGGATCATTCAGGCACTTAATAAGGGAAAAGAAATTAATCTGGAACTCAGGGAAACAAGATAAGATTCTCCCGCAGCCGTAACGGATGCGAAGCAACGGCCGGGCTAGCAATCGCAGAGACGCAGAGATTGATAGAATGATTTTCTCTAGGATGCATGGGATCAAGAGGATTGGAGCCATGGAGCTTGAAGATACTACTGATAAGAAAAAGGACCGCAAAGCTTTTTGGCCATGCGGTCCTTTTTCTTTATTCTCTGCGCCTCTGCGCGAGACCTTCGTCATGGCTGCTGACCTAACAGTCTAACAGCCTAATAGTCCAAACCCCTGCGCTCTTCCGAGCGCCTTGTTCCTTAGAGGCTCTTGTGAGAGCCGTCGCAGAGGGGGCCGTTGCTGCTGTGCTTGCAGCCGCAGAAGTAAACGGGGCCATCTTTCTCTGCAGTGTAGGGTGTGGGAGAGAAGCCACTTCCCTTGTGGGAGCCGTCGCAGAAGGGCTGCGTGGCGCTTTTGCCACAGGAGCACCAGTAGTAGGTCTTGCCTGCCTCGACAGTCACGGGGATAGGGGATTTTTGAGCGATAACGGGTTCGGACATAAGAGAGTGATTTAGGATTGGAATAATTACTTAACGACATTAATTTTCTAGTTACGCTTACTTGAAAGAACAACTTCTTTTTCGTCCCGTCATCACATTCACTTCTTCAATCCCATGAGCCACACCATTCCCGAATCCCAACTCCTCGACGCTCTCAACTGGCGCTACGCCACCAAGTCCTTTGACGCCTCGAAGAAGATCTCCGAGTCCACCTGGAAAACTCTGGAAGAGTCCTTGGTTCTTTCACCCTCCTCCTTCGGCCTCCAGCCCTACCGCTTTTTCGTGGTGAAGGATCCCGCCGTGCGCGCCCAGCTCAAGCCCCATTCCTGGAACCAGACCCAGGTGGTCGATGCCTCCCATTATGTCGTCATGGCCGGACGCACCGCGATGACGGAAGTCGAAGTCGACCGTTTCCTGGACCGCGTCGTCGAGTTACGCGGCATCCCGCGCGAATCGCTCGAGGGATACCGCGGCATGATGTACGGAAGCCTGCTCTCGCCGGGAGCCGAGGCCCGCATCCCCCATTGGGCAGCGCTCCAGGCCTATATCGCCTTAGGCAATCTCATGACTTCGGCAGCCCTGCTCGGCGTGGACACCTGCGCGATCGAGGGATTCGCCCCGGCGGAATATGATTCCATCCTTGGCCTCAAGGAACAGGGATATGCCTCCGTCGTCTGCTGTGCGCTCGGTTACCGTAGCGCAGAGGACAAATACGCCTCTGCAACCAAGGTGCGTTTCCCGGCGGCAGATCTTATCAAGACAATCTGATCTTGGAGAACGAACTAGAACGGGATCTCGGCGAACAGCCCCTGAACCGCCTGATGGCGGAGAAGGGGCTAAAGTCGCATGATCTGGTCGCCGCCTCCACCGAACAGATCACCCATAAGATGGTTCAGCGGGGCTGCAAGGGTCGCCGCCTGACTAAAAACGTACAAGGCAAGCTCCTCCGCGCCCTCAATACGGCAACCGGAGGAACCTATGTTGTTGCCGATCTCTTCACCTATTGAGTAGGAGCATACCGAAACTTTCCCGCAGAGGCGCGGAGGCGCAGAGATTGATTGGAATTTGGAAATCTATGGAACAGGTTAGGAATTAGAAATTGAGATAGTCATAATTCTGATTATTTCCCATAACGCCGATATATTCTTTCCTCTGCGCCTCTGCGTTTGCTTGCCCGGCCGTTGCTTCGCATCCGTTACGGCTGCGCGAGTAATCTCTTCTCTGACCTAACAGCCTTTCCCCATGTCAGTCCTCAACATTGCCGCCTACAAGTTTGCGGAGCTGACCGAGCTTCCAGATCTGCGCGCGCGGTTAAAAGCCGAATGCCACTCGTTGGAACTCAAAGGGAGCATCCTGCTCAGCCCCGAGGGGATCAATCTCTTCATCGCTGGGGAATCGGCCGCCGTGGAGTCATTACTTGAGACACTCCGCTCAATTCCTGGTCTCGAGACGCTTGAGGTCAAGCGCAGCGAGAGCGACGCGCAACCCTTCAATCGGATGCTCGTGAAGTTGAAGGAAGAAATCATCGCCTTCGGTGTCGAGGGGATCAATCCAGCCCGTCACACCGCACCGAAGATTTCTGCCAAAAAACTCAAGCAATGGCTGGATGAGGGACGGGAGTTCACCCTGCTCGATACCCGCAACACCTACGAAGTGAAGCTCGGCACCTTCGCCGGAGCCGTCACGCTCCCGATCCGCCACTTCCGGAAATTTCCCGAGGCAGTGAAGCAGCTCCCCGAGGAGATGAAAGAGGTTCCCGTTGTCAGCTTCTGCACCGGAGGGATTCGCTGCGAGAAGGCCGCACCACTCCTGGAGCGTGAAGGCTTCCGAGAGGTCTACCAGCTTGAGGGAGGCATCCTGAAGTACTTCGAGGAATGCGGTGGAGCCCACTGGCAGGGCGAGTGTTTCGTCTTCGACAAGCGCGTGGGTGTCGATCCCGCACTACAGGAAACCAATAGTCAGCTCTGCTTCGCCTGCACCGAGCCTCTCACCGAGGAAGAGCTCAAGGATCCTCGGTATGTTTGTGAGGTGAGCTGCCCCTACTGCTTCGATGAAAAGAGCTAGGGATTTCGGGCCAGAGTGGCGTTGGTCTGCGGTTGCAGCATAAGACATACAGCTGACCCCGACCGCCTGACCCTAACCTCAAATTACCGTCGCCCTGAGGGGAAAAATAAGGGGTGGGACGCTTGGTGTCTGCTTGGGGCATTATCCTGGATAGGTGAAAAACTGCTCTAACAGAACAGAATCCCGTGGCGGTGACACCGTTTGACACGCTACAAGTCATACATCCGTTTCTGAATCTCATGAAAGAAGCCTCCGCTCGCATTAAGATCAACAAGCTGCTCGAAGCAGCCGGTTGGCGCTTTTTCGGGAACGAGCAGGGCCCTGCAAATATCCGCCTCGAGCCGAGCGTTGCCCTCACAGAGCAGGCCTTTGATGAGATAGGCGAAAACTTCGAGAAGTCCTCCAAGGGCTTCGTTGATTTCCTCATGCTGAACGAGAAGGGTTTCCCCCTCATCGTTCTGGAGGCGAAGGCCGAGAACAAGGATCCCTTAGTCGGCAAGGAACAGGCCCGCCGCTACGCTCGGTCACTCGACTGCCGCTTCGTCATCCTTTCCAACGGGGACATTCATTACTTCTGGGATCTGGAGCGGGGAAACCCCTCCATCATCACGGCATTTCCAACTCCCTCCTCGGTCATCGGCTTCCAGAGAGTCACGCCAGATCCACAGAAACTCGTCAAAGAAGTGGTTGATGACGATTACGTCGCACTGACTCAACGCCCAGGTTACGCCGCTGAGGCGGGATGGAAGAATGAATCCGAGCGCCCTACCTTCATCGAGACCAACGACCTCCGCTTCTTACGCCCGTATCAGAAGAAAGCCGTCCACGCCGTTCAGCAGTCGGTCTCCAAGAATAACGACCGCTTCCTGCTTGAGATGGCGACCGGCACCGGCAAGACCCTGGTTTCCGCCGCCATCATCAAGCTCTTCGTTCGGACAGGGAATGCGAGCCGGATCCTCTTCCTTGTGGATCGCCTCGAGCTTGAGATACAGGCAGAAAAGCAATTTAACAAGATTCTCAGGAACGACTACAAAACCGTCATCTATAAGGAGAACCGCGACGACTGGCGTAGTGCTGAGATTGTTGTCACCACCGTCCAGTCGCTTCTCTTCAACAACAAGTACCAGCGCCTCTTCTCCCCGACCGACTTCGATCTCGTCATCTCGGATGAGGCTCACCGTTCCATCGGGGGGAATGCCCGGGCCGTGTTCGACTACTTTGTCGGCTACAAACTCGGATTGACGGCCACCCCCCGTGATTACCTTAAGAAGGTTGAGCATCAGGAGGCCCGCGCCAAAGATCCGAGGGAGTACGAGCGCCGCCTCATGCTCGACACCTACCGCACCTTTGGGTGCAACGATGGCCAACCCACCTACCGCTATTCACTGCTCGACGGCGTTAAGGAGGGCTTTCTGATCAATCCTATCGTCGTCGATGCCCGGAGTGATATCACGACACAACTGCTCTCCGATGAGGGCTATGTCTCCGAGATCCAGGACGAGGAGGGAAACTCCTCCGAAGAGAGCTTCACCCAGCGCGAATTCGAGAAGCGCTTCTTCTCCGAGGCGACCAACCAGCTCTTCTGCAAGACCTTCCTAGAGAATGCCCTCCGCGACCCCATCAGCGGTGAGATAGGCAAGTCGATCGTCTTCGCTGTCAGCCAGAGCCACGCGGCCAAGCTTGCGCAGATTCTCAACCTCATCGCCGACCGGATGTTCCCGGGCAAATACCAGTCCGACTTCGCCGTTCAGGTCACCTCACAGGTCGATGGAGCCCAGCAGCACACCATCAACTTCACGAACAACAACCTCCTTGGTTCTGCCAATTTGCTCCCCTCCTACAAAACCAGCAAGGCCCGCGTCTGCGTCACAGTCGGCATGATGACCACCGGATACGACTGCCCTGATATCCTAAACCTCGGCCTCTTCCGTCCCATCTTCTCACCCACCGACTTCATTCAGATCAAGGGACGCGGCACTCGGAAACACGACTTCCGCGAGCAACTCTTCGACCAGGAACTTAAGGAAAGCATCAAGGAGTCGAGAAAGAGCGCCTTCAAACTCTTCGACTTCTTTGCGAACTGCCAATACTTCGAGGAAGAGTTCGACTACGACGAGGTCTTGAAGCTCCCCAAGCTGAAAGCTCCGGGCGGCGAGGGTGGCGGTGGAGGCATCGGAGAGCCCTCCTTACACACCTACACCGGAGGGGACATCCTCTCCACCATCAAGGAGGAACCTGTCGGCCTCGAGGGCATGAAGATCGATCGGATGTTCTTCCAGCAGTTTGAGGAGATCATCAGGGAGAACGACTTCATCGCCGCCAGTGTCGAGGCCGGCCAATGGGATCGCGTCATCGACTATGTGAACAAGGAATTCTTCCAGAATCCTGAGCAGCACTACTCGCTGGAGAAGCTCCGCAAGGCCGCCTCTGTCGACCGCCGCGTCACACTCCGCGAAATCCTCGAGAAGATCTTCGGTCTCATCCCACGCTTCAAATCCATGGACGAGCTACTCGAGGAGGAGTTTTCCAAGTTCGTCTCCGACTACAAGCCTAAGGAGAGCGAGGCGATCCCCGCGCTGAAGACCTACTTCAAGGCCTACGCTACCAGCGACCATGTCCGACACATCATCGATACGGGCCACCTCACGGATCTGGCGACCAACCCCGTCTTCTCCACCCGCGACTACAGGGCGGTTCCTGAGAAATACCGCACCATCATTCCCGACTACATCAAGGATTATGTCCCTCTGAATCAGTTCGCCGGATAGCCTGTCCCACTCCCATGACCAAATCGACAAAAGCCATTCTTCAAGTCCAAGGCTCTAGCATCAACGTTCTCTCAAAGGAGAACGGAGACTATATTTCCCTGACTGACATGGTTCGTAACTTCGACGGGGGAAGCGCCCTGATCGAACAATGGCTCAAAAACAAGGACACAGTCCTCTTTCTGGGAGTCTGGGAGCAGATCAACAACCCCGGTTTTAATTCCCTCGAATTCGAGGGAATTAGAAACGAGGCGGGCAGGAACAGTTTTTACCTCTCTGCCAAGAAATGGATCGATCTGACCCAAGCCACCGGCCTGATCGCCAGCGCCGGTAGATACGGCGGCACCTACGCCCACAAGGACATCGCCTTCGAGTTCGGCTCCTGGCTCAGCCCCGAGTTCAAACTCTACCTCATCAAGGAGTTCCAGCGCCTCAAGGACGAGGAGAATGACCGCCTTAAGCTTGGATGGAACCTCCAGCGGACTCTGGCCAAGATCAACTACCGCATCCATACCGATGCGATCCGGGACATCCTCATCCCTCCTACCCTTTCCAAGAAGCACACCGTCCTGAAATACGCTTCCGAGGCCGATCTCCTGAACGTTGCCCTCTTCGGAAAGACGGCCAAGGAATGGCGCGATGCCAACCCCAAGGCCGAGGGAAACATCCGGGATCAGGCTTCCATTGAGCATCTCGTCGTTCTGACCAATCTCGAAAGCCTGAACTCTGTCCTGATCCGTCAGGGCCTCTCCCAGTCCGACCGCCTCCAGAGGCTCAACGAGATCGCGATCTCCCAGATGACCACCCTTCTGGCCTCCAACACCGTCAAACGCCTGAAGTAGTTCCGCCGCCCTCTTTTGAAGTCGCAAACTGCGACCGCAAAACCATAACCCTCTATAAACCAGATTTTTCCAATATACCGGTCGCAAACTGTGACCAGTTCATCAGAAACAATTGATAATCAGCATAAAAGGAGTATGCGGTCACAGATCGTGACCGCATCTGCCTCACTTTTAACCTTTTCGTGATTTTCGTGACTTTCGTGTTTATCCCCTGATCCCATTCATTTCACTTTTCCCCCCTTCAGCCTTCAGCCTTTCAGCCCCCCATCACCAATTTCCCGATCCCCGAGCCCTTCAGTAAGCCTCTCCCCCTCTTTCACGTTCTAACGCTTCAACCTTTTTAACCCTCCCCTTCTCCCTTCCCCATGCTCGACACCGATACCAAGCGCCGCATCGACACCGCCCGCGACCTCCTCGTGGGGAAGGTCCCCGACCCGAAGTCCCAGGTCGAGCAGATCACCATCGCCCTCATCTACAAGTTCATGGACGACATGGACGCCGAGGCCGAGGAGTTGGGCGGCAAGCGAAAGTTCTTCAGCGGCGAGTATGGGAAGTTCGGCTGGGCCAAGCTAATGCAGCCCGGCATCGGCGGCCACGAGCTCCTCGCCCTATACGCCGACGGCATCGCCAAGATGCCTGAGAACCCCGGCATCCCCGCCCTCTTCCGCGACATCTTCAAAAACGCCTACCTCCCCTACCGCGATCCCGAGACCCTCAAGAGCTTCCTGAAGGTCATCAACGAGTTCTCCTACGACCACAGCGAGCGCCTCGGCGATGCCTTCGAGTATCTCCTCTCCGTGCTCGGCTCGCAGGGAGATGCGGGCCAGTTCCGCACCCCGAGGCACATCATCGACTTCATCGTCGAGATCCTCGCCCCACGGAAGGAAGAAGTCCTCCTCGACCCCTCCTGCGGCACCGCTGGATTCCTCATCTCCGCCTACAAGCATATCCTCCGCTCCAATACGGATGCCAAGGGTCACAACACCCTCACTCCCCAGCAGCGCGGCGAGATGGCCAAGAACTTCAAGGGCTACGACATCTCCCCCGACATGGTCCGGCTCTCGCTGGTGAACCTCTACCTACACGGCTTCACCGATCCCCACATCTTCGAGTACGACACCCTCACCGATGTTGCCCGGTGGAACGAATTCACCGACGTCATCTTGGCCAATCCCCCCTTCATGTCGCCGAAGGGCGGCATCCGCCCACACAACCGCTTCTCCATCCAGGCCAAGCGGAGCGAAGTCCTCTTCGTCGATTACATCGCCGAGCACCTCACCCCGAACGGCCGCGCCGGCATCATCGTCCCAGAGGGCATCATCTTCCAGAGCCAGAACGCCTATAAGGATCTCCGCAAGATGCTCGTCGAGAACTCCCTCGTCGCCGTCATCTCCCTCCCAGCCGGATGCTTCAATCCCTACTCCGGAGTGAAGACCTCTATCCTTCTCCTCGACAAAAGCCTCGCCCGTAAGTCGCAAACCATCGCCTTCTTCAAAGTCGAGAACGACGGCTACGACCTCGGCGCCCAGCGCAGACCAATCCAGAAAAACGACCTCCCGAAGGTTCAGGAAGAACTCGAGAGCTACCTCGCCACCCTCCGCGAGCGAAAAGATCCGAGCGACCTCACGCTCACGACCGCCCTCATCGTCCCCAAAGAAAAAATCGGCGCCAACGGCGACTACAACCTCAGTGGCGAACGCTATCGTGAGGGGGTAAATGGGAACTCTTCATTTCCAATGGTTGCCTTAGGGGAAGTTGCAGAGTTAATCCGAGGAATAACTTTTGGAAAAGCAGATCAGTTGGAGCATGCGACAGAGAACTCCATTTTAGTTGCTACAACAAAAGCGGCTCAACAGAGCGGAATTGTTAAAGAGGATTTGTATCACATTCATAGAAACTTGGTGAAAGACGATTCCAAGCTACTGAGGCCTGGAGACATTCTTATTTCGACAGCAAACAGTCTAAATCTGCTTGGCAGAACAACCCATGTTCAAAGCGTACGGAAGCCAATGTCATTTGGGGCATTCATGTCCGTTATCAGGCCCAGCGACAAGATTCTCGATGGTTATCTCATTCATTGCTTAAGAACTGAGTACGCATTCGACTTTTTCATCAAGAACGCCAACACCACGACAAACATCTCAAACCTCAACTTATCAACGCTAGGAAATCTTCAAATCCCCCTGCCGCCGCTGGACATCCAGTGCGAGATCGTCGCCGAAATCGAAGGCTACCAGAAAGTCATCAACGGCGCCCGCGCCGTCCTCGACAACTACCGCCCCCACATCCCCATCAACCCCGCCTGGCCGATGGTGGAGCTGGGTGAGATCAGTGACAGCTTCCAATATGGAAGCTCCCTTAAATCTCTGGATAGCGGGGATGTCGTCTGCCTTCGAATGGGCAATATTCAAAACGGAGAGATCGATTGGTCTGATCTTAAATTCGCCCCCAAAGACGAAGACCTCGATAAATACCTTCTGTCACCCAATGACGTTTTATTCAACAGGACCAATAGCCCGATACACGTAGGAAAAACCGGCATCTACCGAGGAGGTAGACCTGCTGTTTTCGCTGGCTACCTTATTCGAATCAATTACCAGAAGGACAAAGTTTTGGGTCCTTACTTGAATTGCTGCCTAAACACCAAAGAGGCCAAGGATTTTTGCTCAAGGGTCAAAACGGATGGAATCAACCAATCCAATATTAACGCCAAGGTACTCCAGACATTTTCGATCCCCTCCCACCACTCGCCGAACAGCAGACCATCGTCGCCGAAATCGAGGCCGAACAAGCGCTCGTCAACGCCAACCGCGAACTCATCACCCGCTTCGAAGCCAAAATCCAAACCACCCTCTCCCGCATCTGGGGAGATGAATCTTCGATTTCTTAGGTTATCTTGGGGCCATCATGAAGGCATCCTTCCGAGTCTATGTGGATGAGTCCGGCGAAGAGGGATTTGTTTTCCGGGACGATTTCTCCGGGAGTTCCCGCTGGCTCATTCTCTCTGCCGTCGTGACGAGGGCGGAAAAGGATCTGGCGGTGGTTGAGTTGATGCGAACAGTCAGGGCTCAGATCGGGAGAGGCCATAAGGATGCCCTTCATTTCGTCAAGATGGGGCATGCCCAGCGCATCCCTTGGGTCCGTCAAATCGGCCAGGCCCCTCTTCGCACAGTTTCCGTGCTGATCCACAAGCCCTCGATCATCGAACCCGAGAAATTTCAGTCGCAGAGGCATCTTCTCTACCGTTATGCGACAAGAATGCTGCTGGAGAGGGTCTCTTGGCTTTGCCGTGATCACCGCAAGGAAGGGGTAGGCAATGGGAAGGCTGAGATCATCTTCTCGAACAGAGGGCAGATGTCCTATGACGATCTCAGGGACTATATCCACGGGCTCAAAACAGAGTCTGACCCGATGAGTGTCACCATCGATTGGTCAGTGATTGATGCCGACATGATGCGACCTGTGGAGCATTCCCAACTGGCCGGTCTGCAGGTTGCCGACGCCGTGGCTTCAAGCCTCTTTGCCGCCTGCAATCCCAACCGATACGGCGACACGGAGGACAAGTATCTGAAGCTGATAGCCCCGACCATGTATAGGCATCGTGGTGCCCTTCTCGGATATGGCCTGAAACTCTGGCCTGGAGATCTTCAGGACCTGAAATCGCAAAACCCGCACTTGGCGGGTTTTGGCGAACTCTAAAAGTGGTGTAGACCCCAGGTTCGAGGATCCCACCCTTGCGGGCTGCCACTGTTACCAGTGACCTCTACAAACCCTGCGCTTGTCTACAATTCCTACTAGACCACATTGTGCCCCATTCGTCAAAGAAACTTCTGAAAAGGCTCTCAAGCTTGAAACCTCCGACTGGCGGAAGGAGTTAGAAGTGCCGCAGGCGCCCCCGAGTCAACGGGCAAGCCTCTCGGTAGAGAGCGAGTCCCCACAGGAATCCTTCCACACTCCCTTTCGTGCCTGCTATTCGTGGTTAATCATCCCCACCCCACCTCTCGCCGCACAGCAAACCATTGTAGCATGAAACAACCTAAACCCAATAAACACGACGGCTGGACAACCTTGTTGCAGGAGATCCAGGGCTGGGATGCTGCCCAACTCACATCTCTCATCAAGGCTCTCTATGAGACCGACGCGGAGAATCGTCAGTTCATTCAGGCCCGATGCAATGCTGGGAAAGAAGGAGAGGAGGGTGGCGCTGAGATTCTGGAAGCCTATCGACAGAAAATCACAAAGCAGTTCTTCCCCAAGGCTGGAGAAGCCAAGCTGAATCTGGCGGAGGCACAAAAGAATATCCGCGATTACCGCAGGGCGACGGGCAGCATTCCCGGCACAGCAGAGCTCATGATGACCTTCGTGGAGAACGGTGCTCTCTTCACCCGCGAATACGGGGACATTGATGAGGACTTCTATGACAGCGTGGAGTCTGTTCTCGAGGAACTGGCCAAACTATTTCGATCCGAGGCGCGAGAACACTATCCTAAGTTCAGCGCGCGCTTTTCGAAGCTGGAGCAAATATCGGATGGCGTCGGATGGGGGTTTCATGACTATATCGCCGATGTGGTCTATCAGCTTGAGAAGGATCTCAATGGATAATTCCCTTCGTCCAAAGTGCTGATTACTTCTGAAATCTCAGTTCTCTTTTCGTGTCTTTCGTGATGTTCGTGGTTCTTCTTTCCTCTCTTTTCACATAACATTTCGGCGATGATCGCTCTTAAAGATCCCCCAATGAAGACCTACATCTTCGAGATTAGATACGAGAAGTTCCGCGCCACGGTTGGCTTCCTCGGAGAATACACGCTCTATGATCTGGCTGAGACGCTTATCAAGGCGCTGGAATTCGATTTCGATCACTGCTTCCAATTCTGCGATAATCTGAACAATCCCTACGACAGCAAGGAACACTACACCCTCTTCGCCGATATCGGGGAGGCCGACGACGATCCGGGAGTGAAAAAGACGCTGATCTCCGAGGTCTTCACCAAGGGGCGCACGATGCTCTTCCACTTCGACTACGGGGATGACTGGGAATTTCCCGTCACCTGCATCGACATTGGCGAGGAAGAGGCCACCCGACGCCACCGCAGGGTACTTTCCCGACAAGGCAACCCTCCCGTGCAGTATCCACCCTGCGAGGAGGAATGAAATTTCGTTGAACACCTCTGACAACCTGAATAGCTGGAAGATGTAGCCAGACACCCCATGGGGACACTCAGCACCACTTTTTGTCTGCTGACGCAGGATTCCTTACAGGCATGGGAAGCGCCGTGGGCCTGAGTGGCAATTTTTACGAATTCAACGCTTCGGCGACACCCGCCGAAGCTGATACCCGCTCCATGCAGTCCGACTGGTCCATGATCGGCAGGGATCTCTCCGAGGCGATGGGGCAAGTGGCCCAGCAACAGCGCAGTCGTCAACAGAAAGCCGGTAAAAGTCCCCAAGGCTAGAGCAGACCAACGCCGCTATACGCGAAATACCGGGCCGTGGGAACGGCCGGGATAGACTACGCGAATCGTAGCCCCATTTCCTAAAATGGGGCGCTACTCGCGGAAGCGAGAGCCTCAAGCTTTCTGCAGTCGTTCGGCGAGCCACATCTTGATCAGGCTCTGGCGGGGAACGCCGACCCGATCCGAGGCGTGGTCGAGGGACTGGACCATCCAGCGGGGAAAGTCGATATTCACCTTGGTGGGAGTGATATCGAGTCGCTCTTCACCGGGAGCAAGCCGCTTGGCGGTGGAAAGATCGAGATACTTGGTAATGTCTCCGCCAGAGTCGGCAAGCTTGTCGAATTCGGCGGCGCTAAGGCTGCGAGGGGTATTCTTTTTAGCAGTTTTCATAGAGTTTTCTTTCGTTGGGGCGGCTCGACCGGGCGCTGATAAGACGCACGACTGATCCGCGATAGGTAATTATCACCGTGAAGTGGCGACCGCCGATAATGCCGATTACTGCGAAACGGGGTTCATCGGAGACAGTACGCACGGCAATCTCGACCCGGTCTGAGTTCCAGAGCCGCTGCACCTCTACAAAATCTAGCCCGTGCTTGATCTTGTTGCTGGCGCTTTTTGCCGGATCGAACTCAAAGGTCACGATTCACCATGCACGGGATTTGCCGTTAGCGCAAACGGAAATAATACTTAAAGAGTATATATAAAGTATCTCCCGCGGGAGAGAATCTTAGACGGCCTTCCTGACAGGGATACCGTATGTGGCTAGTTCACGTTTCACGTCTCCGACGGTGTACGTTCCGAAGTGAAAGATGCTGGCGGCCAGCACTGCATCGGCCTTGCCGACTGTTAGGACTTCGGCCATGTGACCGATATCGCCCGCACCTCCGCTAGCGATCACGGGAATGCCGATCGCATCGCTGACGGCGGCAGTGAGTTCGAGGTCGTATCCCTTCTTGGTCCCGTCGGAGTCCATGCTGGTGAGGAGAATCTCCCCGGCGCCGCGCTTCGCGACTTCCTTAGCCCAGTCAACGGCCTGCCAGGTGGTCGGCCTGCGACCACCGTGGGTGTGGACGATCCATCCACCCTGCCCATCCCTGCGTGCGTCAATGGCGACCACGACGCACTGGGAGCCAAACCCCTCGGCCGAGGCGTTCACAAGATTCGGATCATCAAGGGCGGCGGTGTTCATGCTCACCTTGTCGGCTCCAGCCAGGAGCATGGCACGCACATCCTCCACCTTACGGATCCCTCCTCCGACGGTAAGCGGCATGAAGCAGGCATCCGCCGTCTTCTCGACGACTTCGCGCATGGTGGCGCGCCCTTCGTGGGAAGCAGTAATGTCGAGAAAGACTAACTCGTCGGCACCCTGAGCATCGTAAGCACGCGCACACTCGACCGGATCCCCAGCGTCACGGATATTCTCGAACTTGGTTCCCTTGACAACACGACCACCGTCGACGTCGAGGCAGGGTATGATGCGTTTGCCGAGCATCGGGAGAGCCTAAAGGCTGAAGTATGAATTATGAAGTATGAAAAGGTGCTGTCATCAAGTGTTTGGACGCAGGAAGTTTGATATGGACAAGCAAGCCGCTGGGGAGCGGTGCGGTGGACGACCGCAGGGAGCCCGCATAGGCGACACCGCTTGCGGGGAGGCAGCCGACAAAAGGGAAAGGAACTTTTAGAGTCTTAAAAAGTTGCGTGAGGGCATCGGTGGCTTAAATTCGTCTCTTCATCATGACCCAACGTTCCTTCATGATCTGCGCCCTGCGATGCCTGCCTCTTTTGGCCCTTTTGCTGCTGCCTGGATGTGCCCTTTTTGAAGAAGGGGCGAGCCTTTCCAATTTCCACACAGTGGTTCTGGATCCGGGTCACGGAGGCTATGACAACGGGGCAAAGGCTGTCCGGGGACTGAGTGAAAAGATGCTGACGCTCGATGTGGCCCGACGCGTGAAACCCCTTCTCGAAGCCCGCGGCTATCATGTGGTCATGACGCGCACCACCGATGTCTTCATCCCGCTCGGAACCAGGACCGCTATTTCAAACTCCCGCAGCGACGCGGCTTTCGTGAGCATCCACTTCAACTCTGCCTCCCGTCGTGCGGCGAATGGCGTCGAGACCTATTACTACAATCCACGCTCGGCACCACTTGCCCGAAACATCCTCAACGAGATCGCCACCTGCTATGGCTCCCACAGTCGCGGGACAAAATTCGCCCGCTACTACGTGCTCCATCACAACCAGCGGCCGGCCACGCTGCTCGAGCTGGGGTTTGTCTCCAACGCGCAGGAGAACAATCTCCTCCAGAATCCTTCCGTCCGTCAGCGTCTTGCCGAGAAAATCGCTACCGGCATCTCCCGTGGCCACGGCGGCCGGGCGCCGGTGGCGACCAGTGGGGGATAGGAAATAGGGAATGGGATCTAGGGCATCGGCTCTAGGAAACTGGTAAAATCTGCTCCGCTAAAAATTCGGAGATCTTCCCGTCATCCCCTATTACCTATCACCAATTTCCCATACCCAAGTCTTAAGGAACCGCGGTTCCTTAAGAAAAAAGTCCCTTCAGACGCTCTGTAAAGCTGCGATGGAGCGGGGTGTTATGATCGCCGCAGAGTTCGGCGAAGGCCTCAAGCGACTTCCTCTGAGCATCATCCAGCTTGGTCGGCACCTCGACTTCGAGCTTCACGTGAAGATCCCCCTTGGCATGGCTCTGGAGACGGGGCATGCCGTGTCCCTTGACCCGGAAATCACTCCCCCCCTGCGTTCCTGCGGGGATCTTCATGGTCACGGTTCCCGCGAGGGTCGGCACCTCGATCTCTCCACCCAGCGCAGCGGTCACGAAGGGGATGGGCATACGGCAGTGAAGATCGGAGCCGTCGCGCGAGAAGATGGAATGCTCCTTCAGATGAATCACGACATAGAGGTCACCCGTGCCGCCGCCACGGCTGCCGGCCTCGCCGCCGCCGGAGGAACGCAGGCGTGATCCCTCGTCAATACCAGCAGGAATAGTGAGTTTGATGCGCGAGGTTTTCTCGGCACGCCCATCACCCCGGCAACTTTTGCAAGGCTTGTCGATTGTCTGTCCTGCCCCATGGCACTGGGGACATGGCTGGGCGACTTGAAAGAAACCCCTGGAGGCGACCACCTGGCCGCGTCCCCGGCAGAGGGAACAGGTAGTGACCTTGGCACCCTTTGCAGCACCAGAGCCGCTGCAGTCGCCGCAGGCATCGAGTTTGCGGAGTTCGATCTCCTTCTCGCAGCCGCTGAAAGCCTCTTCGAGCGTGATCCTGAGGTCATAGCGCAGATCCGAGCCACGACCTTCCTGAGCGCCGCCACCACCGCCGAAGAAATGGTCGAAAACCCCGCCTCCGCCTCCCGAAGCTCCAAACATCTCACGGAAGAGGTCAAAGGGATCGTGCATGCCACCTCCGCCTCCCCCTCCCCCACCCATGCCGCCTTGGAAGGCAGCGTGACCATATCGGTCATAGGCAGCGCGTTTCTCCGAATCGCTCAGGATATCGTAGGCTTCAGCGATCTCACGAAAACGCTCCTCGGCAGTCGAATCGCCGGGATTCTTATCCGGGTGATGCTTGACCGCGAGTTTGCGGTACGACTTCTTGATATCCTCGAACTCGATGGTTCGGGTGACTTGCAATACCTCGTAGTAACACCTCTTTGCCATAGCGAAGGAACCCCTGCGGGAAATCAGGCGAGCTTGTTGACGATGACGCTGGAGGGACGGATCAACCTGTCGGCGAGCCTGTATCCGCGGCGGAGCTGACGGAGGACAACTCCATCGGCTTGGGCTGCATCGGTCTCGTGGCCAAGCGCCTCGTGGAGCTTCGGATCAAATGGCTGGCCCACGGCATCAATGGGCTGAAGCCCGCTGGATACCAAAAAGTCACCGAGCTGGCGGTGCACCATCGCGAAGCCGTCAACGATGCCCTTGGCGGCCGTATCACCACTGGCGGCCGTGAGTCCAAGTTCGAAATTATCAAGGATTGGCAGGAGCTTCTCGAGCAGACCCGCATTCGCAAAACGGATAGCCTCCTCTTTCTCACGGATCATCCGTTTGCGATAGTTCTCCAGATCCGCCGCGGCACGGAGAGCCTGGTCGCGATAGCGCTCGACCTCTGCCTGAAGATTCGGCTCCGGAGCGATCGGAGCGGAATCCACCGAGGGCACGGTGTTTTCTACAGGGATCTCTTCCTGTGAGGGGGCCTCTTGTTTGCTTGTGGGATCGGGTGTCGGATTCTTTTTCACGATGGTTGATTATTAAAGCGTCAGAGCTTGCGAAGCGCAATCAGAGTGATGTCGTCATGCTGCGACTCATTCCCGGCAAAGGCGATCACAGACCGTGAAAGCCTGTGGAGCATCGCGGCAGCGCCATCCCCGGCATTCGCCAGAAGCTCGTCGTTAAGCCGTTGAACCCCGAACTCGTCTCCCGATGCATTCAGGGCTTCCGTCAATCCGTCCGTGTAGAGAAGAAGCAGGTCGCCATTCTCCAAACGGAAGGGAAAGTCGGTGCAGAACCGGTCGAAGACCCCCCCACTGTCAATGCCGACTGCCATTCCCTTGGGGTTGAGACATTCGATCGTCGTGCTTTCCCTGCGGAAAAGGAGCGGAGCATCATGACCGGCACGTGCAAGCAAGGCATTCCCAGTGCGGCGGTTCAGCACGACATAGGCCATACTGATAAACATATCCTCCTTCATGTCGGGATAGAGCTGCCTGTTCACCCCCCGCAGGACTTCGGCGGGAGAGAGCTTTCCTGGAGCCTGACTGCGGAGGGCGCTCCGACACATCGCCATGATGAGCGCCGCGGGAACGCCCTTGCCCGAGACATCGGCAATAACGATACCGACGTGATCCTCGTCGACTGCGAGGTAATCAAAATAGTCGCCGCTCAGCGTGCGGGCCGGAAGATTCAGCCCGCTGATCTCAAATCCCTCTACATCCGGGGCATCGGAGGGAAGCAGGATCTTCTGAATTTCCCCGGCGATCTGGATGTCATGGTCCAGCGCGTGCTTCTCCCCGGCGGCCAGATGAATGGCCTGGTTGAACAATGCAAAGGCAGCCTGCTCCACGATGGCCTTGAAGAGATCGATCTTGGTATCGCTGAAGGCATCACTACCCGGCTTCCTTGCCAGGGCAAGCACTCCAAGCAGCTTGTGACGGTACACGAGGGGCCCCATGACGACGGAGCCTAGTCCCTGCTCCATGAGATCCTCCGGAATATCCCCACGTCGCCTTAGAAAACGGGGTTCGCTCCAATCACAAGCCTCGCCAAGAAGCCCCATGCCGACACGGACGGATTGCAGACGCACAAAACTCTCAATGGCCTGTGAATGAGTGTTCTCTCCATCGGCAACTTCCCCGCAGAGATGTACGGGAAGGGAAACGAGTGGCGGGCACCCTTTGGAGAGGAATGCGGGAAGCAGCTGTTGGCCGGAGCGGTCGGCAAGGTAGAGGGCGCCTCCGTCGGCTTTGAGAATGAGTTGGGCCCCCTCGACAAGAAGGCGGTGCAGCTCACCAGCAGGCACCCCCTCGGAAAAGGCAGCTCCCAATCCGTGCAGAAAGTCAAAGACGCTTCGCTCCTCCTGGTGGATCTCAGCCGTCGAGCGTTTCAATTCTCCAACCCTGCGTCGCGATCCAAAGACGATAAGTCCAAGCACAGCCATAGCCACTAGGAGGGCGACAATGACGACAGGCTCGATGCTCTGAAGAATCATGGCCGGTTATCATGGATCGAAATCACGACAAAGACCAGCACGCCGGCATCATCCCATCCCTGGAGCGGTTTCGGTTTTATTTGACGCATGTACATGGGAAGAAATCTCGCGCCAAAACGCAATCAAGTGATTCTCTGATTTGAGGGGAGTGCCGATGACTATTTTCTCCGCAATCAATCCTTTGTCTTTTCCTCTGCGTCTCTGCGCCTCTGCGCGAGTCCTTGTATTTATCGACGGTCCAGATGATCGCCCAAAGAACGACAGATTAAACGCAAGATGCTCTAGGGATGATCCGTCATATCCAACGAGCTCAAGTCACTCCTTCAAACGTCAATGACCGGCACTGCCGTGACCGTGCTTGAGATACTCGAGCACATCGTGAAACCGGTCGGCATTCGCGGGGTTTGCGGCGATCAGGGCCTCGTGCGCGGAAAGAATGATATCCTTCTCCATGATTGTATCGACCGGAAGCTGCATAAGGTTTCCCCCTGCCTCGGCGGGAGCCCTCATGGTCGCGCCAGCCGGCTCGATCCCGAAGAGAAAGTTGAGCCCGAGATTTTCCATGAGATCGACATTCCGGGGAGTGACATTGATCACAAGCAGAGAGCCCTGTCCGAGTTCGCGGAGTCTCTGGGAAATGCCGGTCAGGGTTCCCATGAAGGTCGAATCCATGTGATCGCAGGAGGCCAGGTCGACCACGAATTCGCGTCGACCACGCTGGATCATGGCCTGGACGAATTTTCGGATTGATCCGCTGCTCTGGAAATTGCCGCGTCCCTCGATCCTGATCCAGACTTCTTGGTCAAAGCATCCTGCGCTGACAGTTGCGGGTGTGGTCATTGTTGCAAAGATCGGTGAAATGGCCCTCAGCGCATTCGAGGATAGCTTCCACAGACTTTGGGAGAGAAGCCCTTCTCGCCGAGCAGGTTCACGGCGCGAAGAAGTGATTCGTCCCCGGCGTGGCCCTCCACTTCTAGGAAAAGATGTAGACCACTTCCTGCAGCGGGACGGCTGTGGATCGAGATGACATTGACGCCGGCTCCCCGGAATGGTTCGAGCGCAGAAGCTAGGGCCCCCGGATGATCGGTGAGATGGAAAAGCAGGGCTGTCTGGTCGTCACCGGAGCGT
The DNA here is from genome assembly GCA_021413925.1 of Verrucomicrobiota bacterium. Lineage (NCBI taxonomy): Bacteria > Pseudomonadati > Verrucomicrobiota > Verrucomicrobiota bacterium. Next base: position 16,222 of record JAIOPL010000005.1, on the reverse strand, counting down.
GCGTTCAGGGCTTTCCCCAGCACGAAGTAGCGGGCACGGCGGGATCCCTCTTCCCCTCCGAGCACTATTTGGGAAGCGAGCTGGGCCTCGCTTGTCATCAGCAGTTCCAGAACCGTTGTGTCAGGCCCTTCCTCGCCGGAGGGAAGGACTGCGCAATCGGCTTTTCCCGAGGTGACCGCTGCGAAGAGATCGGCAGGATTGTCATGGAAGGTGTAGCGGACGGAGGCGCCGAACTGCTGCTTGGCGGCAAAATGAGTGCGCCCGGCGACACATCCCTCGCAGGCGATGACGGTGTCCTTCTCGAGAGCAAGTGAGGCCGACATGATTTCGCGGTAGATCGCACGAATCGCCTGTTCCTCCAAGGGTCCGGCACTCCGCTCGACTAGTCGACGCATCAGCTGCTCGGCACGCCCTGCGGCATAGACGGGAGCGCCATTACGTTCCTTGATCCGACCGATCTCCTGGGCAAATCGTGCGCGCTCGTTCAGAAGATCGAGCAATCTTCCATCGATGGCATCGATCGCCTCGCGCAGTTTGGTGAGATCTTCCATGGGGAGAAGGTTTTCTGTTCAGCGTTCCGGGTGGCCGTCCCGAGATTCTCCGGATTCTTCCTTCTCGACCTCCGCGTCGAAAGAAACCTCCTCGAAGACCACCGACTCACGGAGTTCAAGAATCTCGGTCACCTCAACCTCGTCCAGCACGGCGGCTTCCTCGGCTTCTTTGGCTTGTTCGCCTTCTTCGCCTTCTTGCACACTCTCCAAGACACCGCTTGTCACCTCTTCAGGAACGGAAAGTACTCCTGGCAGTTCGGCAGTACCGCTCTCATCAACCGGAGCGCTTCCGGGTTCAGGAGTCGCTTTTGGTAGTGGTATGTGGCGCAACTCGGCGGCATTAGGAAGCTCATCGAGGGTGCGAAGACCGAAGTGATCCAGGAAAAACTGTGTGGTTGCGTAGAGAAGGGGACGACCTGCCGCCTCTGCGCGACCAGCTATCTTCACAAGGCCTCGATCCAGAAGCGTCTGCATCACCCCGTCAACGGAGACGCCGCGGACGGCTTCCATATCGGCCCGGGCGATCGGTTGGCGGTAGGCGATGATGGCGAGGGTTTCGAGGGCGGAGGCGCTTAGACGGGTCGGCTTTGCCTCGGGATAGAGAGCGCGCAGCCAAGGCGCAAAACCAGGCGCACTGGAGAGTAGCCACCCGGTCGCCGTTTCACGCACCTGGTAGGCGCGACCCGAGGCGGCTACTTCTGCCTGCAGGTCGACCAGGGCATCACGAACATCCCCTTCCTTGATACGCGCAAATGCCGAGGCCACCGAAGTCGGCTCGGCAACGGCCGCGCTCTTGAGATGGGCCATCAGTTCCTTAGGCAAGATAGCTTTCTGGGAAGCAAACAGAATCGCCTCCAGCACATGGGAAAGCGGGGGAACCTCACCCACGGGGGCCTCGGCACCAAGCAATTCTTCAGTCACAGCGTCGGGAAGAGACGCATTCTCAGCCTCGCTAGACATAGTTTCCTCAATTTCCACAGCGACATCTCCCTCCCGGGATTCCAGGGGCACTTCCTCGGAGGAGAGGGTATCTGAAGCATGCTCTCCGGTTGGCTTATTCTTGGATGATTTCTTACTCATGGGAATGTTCGATCAGAGGTTCTGCAGGGATGATCTCCTCCTCGTCCGAGAGGGTGCGATCCAGCCAGATTTCACCGAATTGTTCCTCCTGACGCACGCGGAATTGTTTCATCCGGATCAGTTCAAGGATGGCAAGGAATGTAACGACCAGTTCGGAACGCGTGGAGGCTTGCCCAAAAAGCTCCTCAAAGCGCATCGAGACGCCGCGATCGACAAGGCCCATCAGGTGGTTGATCCGATCCGTGACCGTGAAAGTTTCCTCGTAGATCTCTCCCTGCTTTTCCTCAACAGGAAGGCGTTTGAGCGCCCGCTGGAAAGCATTGATGAGGTCGAAGATGCCGATATCGCCGATCAGCAGATTGTCATCGAGAAGGGGGGCATGGGCAGGATCGAGCGAGACCGCGCGGGGAAATAGAGCCGCCTGAAGATCTTCTTGGTCACGGAGATGGGCCGCCGCTTCCTTGAACTTCCGGTATTCAATGAGTTGGCGGATGAGCTCCCAGCGCGGATCATCCTCTTCGGCCTCCTCTTCGGGGAGCTGCTGATCCTTGGGAAGCAAAGTCCGACTCTTGATGTAAAGCAGGTTAGCCGCCATGACCAAGAACTCGCCGGCCACCTCGATATGCAGAACCTCGAACGTCTCGAGATACTCCAGATACTGGGTCGTAATCCGCTCGATCGAAATATCATAAATGTCCACCTCGTCCTTCTTGACGAGGTAGAGCAGCAGGTCGAGGGGGCCCTCGAAGGCCTCCAGCTGGACTTTGTATTCCGACTCCATCACCGAGGCGGACGCTAGCGGCGGTAGCCGTGGCGCTCGATCTCCTTGGCGACTTTGACCTTGTGCTTTGCCTTCTCCTTCACCTTGGTCTTCCTCTTGCGCAGCTGCTGGACAAGCTTTTTGACAGTCAGATCGATCGCAGAATAAAGATCATCCTCGGCATCCTCTGCATGAAGGTCGGGACCGGGGAGAGCCACATGGATCTTGACCAAGAAATCTTTTTTCTTGGAGCGGTGCTCGTCGAAAAGAAGCACCACGTGCGTGGCAAGGATGCTGTCGGTGTATTCCTCAAGATGAGCAACCTTCGCGGCCACATGGGCATGGATGGCTGCAGTGAGTTGGATATGGCGTGGACTGATGTGGATTTGCATGGGTTTGTGTCTCTATGTCTCTTTTAAGGCCGGATCGGGCATCACGCCACCAAAATGCTGAAGAGGTCGAATTCGGGCGATCAGAGGCTTGGGTTATAAAAACCCCGGATTGCAGCCACCAACCCGGGAATATCGTGCTGGGTTGCTTCCAAATCGATCGGAAGTCCGAGTTTTTTCATTTCCGACGACGTGACAGGCCCGATGCTGGCGGTCTTGAGTCCCACGGGCAGAGAAAGTCCGAGTGCCATGAAGTGATCTGCCGTTGAAGCACTGGTGAAGGTGATCATATCCGCCCCCTCCTCCCGGAAGCGGCGGATCCCTCCGGAGACATCCTCCGTTTCGGGAACGGTCTGGTAAACGGGCACGTCATCCACGATGGCTCCGAGCTCCTCAAGCTGGATTGCCAGCATCTCACGGGCTCCGGCGGCACGAGGGAGCAGCATCTTGAGGTTTTCGACGTTGAGCTCCTTGAAGGATTTCAGCAACGACTCGGCCACAAATTCCTCCGGGATCAGATCCACCGCATAGTGGTACTCGCGCACTTTTTTGGCGGTGCCGTTGCCGATCACGGCGATGCGCGCCCCGCCGAGGTCGCGGGCATCCTCATGGGCGGCGAAGAAGGCCGTGAAAAATGCCTCCACCCCGTTCGGGCTTGTAAAGACGATCCAGTCGTAGGTGCGAACATCGAGCATCGCTTCGATGAAGGCGGTCTTGTCGGCGGGAGGCTCGATCCGGATGGTCGGAAGCTCATAGGCATCGGCGCCGAGTTCCCGGAGTGAGGCAAGCAAGTCACCCGCCTGCTGACGCGTGCGCGTCACTGCGATGCGTCGACCAAAGAGAGGGCGTGTCTCGAACCAGTTCAGCGTCTCCCGGAGATTCACGACATCGCCGAAAACCGCCACGGCGGGGGCTTTGAACTGTTTCTCCTCAGCCAGTCCGGCGATTGTGCCCAGTGTCCCGACTAAGGTCTGATGACGGCCTGTCGTCGCCCAGCGTACAAGAGCCACAGGGGTCTCCGTGGACATTCCCGCCTGCGTAAGCTGCCCTGTGATGGCGGCCAGGCGCTCCACACCCATCAGCATCACCTTCGTGCCGGGCGCCGAAGCGATCGCCTTGTAGTCGATACCGGAGGTCTTTTTGTCCGGCTCCTCATGGCCGGTGAAGATCGTGAGCACGGCATTGCTGGCGCGGTGGGTGACGGGAATGCCGGCATAGGCCAAACCCCCGATTGCGGAGGTGACCCCTGGAACGATCTCGAAGCGAAGTCCGGCTGCGGCGAGTTCTGCAGCCTCCTCTCCTCCACGGCCAAAGAGAAAGGGATCACCGCCCTTGAGGCGCACCACCCGCTTTCCCTCACGGGTGAACTTAACCAGCAGCGCATTGGTCTCCTCCTGCTTCAGCGCATGTTGTCCGGCTGTCTTGCCTGCATAGATCTTTTCGGCGGAGGCGGGGGCAAAACGGAGAAACTCCGCATTGCTCAGGTAGTCGTAGATCACCACGTCGGCACGCTCCAGGCACTCGCGTCCTCGTAGTGTCAGCAGTCCCGGATCGCCGGGGCCGGCACCAACCAGATGGCAGATTCCCTCGATAGGTTCTGCGGCCGCGGAGGGTTTCTTGGAGGATTTTTCAGAAGGTGTTTTCATGATGAGAGAAGTTGATCGGCGACAATTCTTGCAACGTCGGCGGGACTTGGGGCTATAGCGCTGGCTGTGAGAGGGGCAGCGTCGGAATTGGGATGCGGGATAAAGACCGCATTCAAGGCGATGCCCTCCGCAGTCTCCGTCGCGAGAGCCCCAAGCGCCAGATGACATCCTCCCCCGAGATGCCTGAGCACAAGGCGCTCAGCCTCGACGCACCGGGACGTGGGCCCATGATTCAGCACCGAAAGCAAAGCTTCCGCAGCATCACCAACCCTGCACTCCACAGCGATAGCCCCCTGGCCTGGGGCCGGGAGCATCCATTCCAGGGACTCCAGCCACAACGTCAACCCCTCGATCTCCAGAATACCAAGGGAGAGATCGTGCCCGAGACGGCCAAGTCCGGCCGCGGCCAGGATGGTGGCATCGAAGGGAGACCCGGCAGCCACCTTAGCCAGACGGGTGGGGACATTGCCACGGATCGGAATGAGATTGAGATCAGGACGACGTGCCTTCAGGAGCAAGGCCCGGCGGGGACTGCTTGAGCCGACTGTTGATCCCGGGGGAAGTCCCGCAAGACCACCAGGATGACGGGACACCAGCAGATCATCAACGGGGGCCCGGGGCAGAATGGCGGCAAGCGTCAGTCCGGCAGGCGTCTGGACCGGAAGATCCTTCAGACTGTGGACGGCAAGATCGATCTCCCCACGGAGCAACGCCTCCTCGAGTTGCTTAGTGAAGAGTCCCGCACCCTCGGCGGTCGGCTCGTGGAGAGGCATTGCAGTCCGAGCATCGCCGGTGGTGGTGATAGTCTTGAGCTGAACGGAAAGACCCGGATGGGCTTTTTCTAGAGCTGCACGAACCAACCTGCTCTGGGCTAAAGCCAGATCGCTTCCCCGTGTTCCGAGGATCAGGGGCTTCAAGTCTGATTCTGATGGGGGATTCATACCGTCACACCGCCCTGCTGAAAGCATGGGACTCAGGTGCATGGATGCTCCTCATCCAGCTGATAAAGCCTCCGACATGCTGCTCGATGAGTGATTCGCATCGGACGACTTCCTGGCGGCGAATGTCGAGAGACTGGGCGGCGATCTGCTCCAAGCTGTCGATGTCGTAGAGAAAAACCCCTTCCATCTCGTTGATTGCGGGATCGGCGTCGCGCGGCACGGCCAGATCGATCACGAAGAGCGGTGCACCGCGGCGCAGCTTCATTAGGGGCGCGAGCTTTTCCGGGGTCAGGATTGCATGGGGGGCATTGGTGGAACTGATCAGGATGTCGATATCGGCGAAGGATTTTTCCCAATGGTCGAAATGCAGCGCCATGCCACCGATCTCAGCCGCAAGCTGAGCTGCACGCTCGTAGGTGCGGTTGGAGACGATGACGCTGCGCACTCCGCGGGACTGAAGGCTTCGGGCCGTACGCTCGCTGATCTCACCGGCTCCCAGGATCATAACGCGGCGGTCCTCCAGAGATCCGAAAATCTTGCCTGCAAGCTCCACCGCCACGGACCCAATCGAGGTCGGACCGCTGGTGATCTGGGTCTCAGTCCGGACCGACTTGGCGACACGGAAGGCGTGCTGGAAGAGTTTGTGAAGGGGACGTGTCGCCGCTCCGGCATCCGCAGCCACAGAGTAGGCCTTCTTGACCTGACCGAGGATCTCCGTCTCGCCGATTACCATCGAGTCGAGACCGCTAGCCACCCGGAAGAGATGCCTCACCGCTTGGGGCGTGGCGTGATAATAGAGGGGGGCTTCCAAACCCGCGCGCTCGGCAAGGATGGATCGGAATCCCTCCAGGGCCCTCATGGGACAGAGGCTTGAAGCATAGAGCTCGACCCGGTTGCAGGTGGAGAGCATGACGGCGCCGGAGACGCCATCGATGTCGCGCAATCTGCCGAGCATTTCTTCCATCTCCGACTCGCGCACGGCAAACCGCTCCCGCACGTCGAGATGCGCGGTGCGGTGGTTGAGGCCTGCGCAGAGGATATTCATGCGGAGCTTTCTTGGAACCTAAGAACGACTAGAGAGATGCTCGATCACGGGAAGCAGAATGAGGGCCAAAAGGAATGCCACAGAGGAGGCCCATGCAAAGCGCCTTCCGGAGAGAACGCCGGAGTTAGCACCGAACAGGATGGCGGCGTAGAAAAGCCAGATGAAGATCGAAAAAAAGAACTTCCCGCCCGCGACTGCAAGATGAGCCAAGAGACCCGAGGCAAAACTCAGGGAGAGAAGCAGGAAACCAACCCAGAGCAGGCGAAGCGTCGCCTCGGAGAGAATATTGATGGGGGGAAGATGATGGAAGATCGGCTCGGGGCGGCGGGACTTTAGCTGTCCCTCCTGCACTAGGAACATCAGTCCCGCGACAGCAGCCAGGCCAAAGGCCCCGAAGGCGACGAGCGAAAGGGCGGCATGGGTTTCCACCCACGGGTTGGGACGGAAGAAACCGACATGAACCTCGTTCGGAAGCAGGAGCGCCACAATCTGGAGAAGCAGAACAAGCGGGGCGGTGAACGCCCCCATCAGGGAAAGCCTATAGGTCGCTCCAATCACCAAATAGATCAGGGAGATCGACCAAGAGAGGAAGATCAATGTCTCTGAGAGGTTCCCGATCGGGCAGGCATGCTCCGCAGCACCGCGTAGGGAGAGATACCATCCCTGAGTCAACGCCCCCAGCGCCATGGCGATGAAATTAAACCTTCCCGGCTGGAAGCGCCCGGCCCCAAGCGCATAGAGCGTGTGGCCAAAGCTGAAGAGGTAGAAGAGTGTTGAGGTAAGCAGGGCGATGCGTTCCATAAGCTAGGGAAATTATTTTGTTTCGCTCTAGCTTAACCCATCGCGGGAGCTCTTGCGCTCGACCAGCGCATAGGCGTTGTGATTGTGAATCGACTCGAAATTCTCCGCCTCCACCCGGTACCAGAGGATATTGGGATCCTGCTCCGAGCGACCGGCAACATTGCGCACCAGATCCTCGACGAAGACGGGATTCGCGTAGGCCCGTTCCGTGACGAACTTCTCATCGGGACGCTTCAGCAGGCTGTAGAGCTCGGAACTGGCAGAGTCCTCGACCAGACGGATCATCTCCTCGATCCACATCGGCTTGGCACAGCGGACGGAGTAGGTCACATGGCCGCGCTGATTATGGGCTCCGGAATCACTGATCGCCTTCGAGCACGGACAAAGCGTGGTGACTGGCACGACCACCGTGACCACAAAATCGACCTTCCCCTTGGGCCCCCCCACAAGCGTCGCGCTGAATCGAACCGTGTAATCGATCAAGCCGACCGCACCCGTGACTGGGGCCGGCTTCTCGATGAAATAAGGGAACTCGAAGGCAACATGGGCCTGATCGCTCTCCAAACGCTCTGAGAGTTGCACCAGAATATCACGGATATTGCGGACATGGAGAACCGGTCCGTGAGAATTCAATGCCTCCACGAAACGGCTCATGTGAGTCCCCTTGAAATGATGGGGCAGATCGACTGTCAGCTGGACCGTGGCGATTGTCCCCTGCTCCGTGTGGCTCTTGTCACGGACCCGGATCGGATAGCGCAGGTCTTTGACCCCTACTCGGTCGATCGGGATCTGCCGGTCATCGGGCAGATTCTGCGTGTCGGAAAGGTGTGCATCGGACATGGGCGTAAAAGTCTAATCCGTCGAGCGACGAAGGTCGAGAGTCGAGGGCTTCAAACCACTACAGCCTAAACTCCTAGAATAGCTCATGCCCAAGCACGCTCAGGCAATAGAGGGCGGCAGTCTCCGTGCGCAGGATTATCGGGCCAAGAGTGATCGGAGCCGCCCCCGCAGCCTTTGCCAAAGCTAACTCGCCAGGCGTGAAGTCCCCTTCTGGACCCACCATGACCAGGATGCTTGATGGTGGAGATCCCTTGGCAGCCGAATAGGCGGCGAGCACCTCCTTCACGGGACGGGCATCCGGTTCCAGCGAGGCGATAAGTAGAAGATCTGCAGGAGGAAGATCCGCGAAGAACTCTTTGCTCGTCACGGGCAGACCGATCCGGGGCATCCGGTTCTGACCACACTGCTTGCAGGCCTCGACCGCGATCGACTGCCAGCGCTCCTGCTTACGTGCGGCATCAGCAGCATCCTCCAGACGTACCACCGTTCTCTCTGAAAGGAGCGGGATCACGGACGCCGCACCCAACTCCACGGCCTTCTGGATGACGAGATCCATGTTTTTACCCTTGGGGATGGCTTGGACCAGTGTGATCGTGCACCGGAGCGGAGAGCTGGTATGAGACTGCCCTATCCGCAGTAAGCAATGTTTGCGATGCACCGCGAGCAGTTCCGCCTCGGCGACCCTTCCCAGACCATCGAAGACCACCACCGTATCGCCGGTTTCAGACCTCAGGACATCGGCGCAGTGATGAGAGTCGGCAGGATCCAGCTCAGGGACCTCCTCTGCCCAACGTGCTGGCGGGAGATAAAAACGATGCGTCGACATGACCGAGAGATAAGGGATTCGGACCAAAGGTTAAACGACGAAAAAGAGTTGCCTCCGGCGCCCAAGGAATTAACCTCTTCCACCCACTCATGGCGTCCTTTCGCCAAGATTTGCGCGGTTAGCTCAGCGGTAGAGCACTACACTGACACTGTAGGGGTCGGCAGTTCAAACCTGCCACCGCGCACCACCTTTCAAGCCTGATTTTAAGGGCCTGCAGAGGTTTTTTCTGTTCTTCAGAGATGAGATTTTCAGCTCTTATAATCAGTGTTTGAGGGCCTATGTTTCTCTATAGAAATCTCAATTGCCAACTGCCATTGCCAACTAGATATCTCTCTCAAGCCCGCACCGACTCCCAAGGGTCGCCGGCACGGGGCGAATGATTTTAGAACCAATCAAAAAATCTTTTAGCCGTTGGATTCTAGCCCAGCATCCCAAGAGCTATCTTAGTGGCGACTTCTCCAATCCATACAGACTGACCACGGAGACCTTCAAGGCTTTGGCTAGTGCCACGACTTCATAATCCATCACGTATCGGCTTCGGCTCTCCAGCTTGGAAATTCCGGTTTGGGTAATCTGGATTCCTAGACTCGCCAGCCTGCCCGATAAGTCATCCTGCGAAACTCGCGGGTGAAGTGCAAGTCGGGCCTGTCTAACACGATCACCTACTAGGTTCTTATGTTTGGCCTGCCGCGTTCTCTTCACTAAACCCCTTGTAGGGCACGAAGGCCTGAAAAATATTCTTCATCGGAATATTTTACTCGCAAGAAGCATAGAATAAGGATACATCGTGAAACAATATTTTCCTAACGCATATGGACATCTACATCATTCGTGTTGGAAAAGAACAAGAGGGACCGTTTTCGTTAGAGCAAATCACCACGTTCATTAGCGAAAAATCACTAAAACCGTACGCTCTGGTGTGGTATAAGGGATTATCTGAATGGATAATGGTGAAAGATTTACCCAATCTAGGATTAAATCCAACGGAGACCCGCTCAACACTTCCAAGACCGGAAAAATCAAATCCTAACGAAGAGTTGAAATCGCAAAAAACAGAAACTAAAAAAAGTCTAAGCGGTTGGATAGGACTTGGAGTAATAGCCGCAGTAATAGCAAGCCTTATTCTATATAATAATATTAAAACAACCCATGATCGAAACCAATGGGTTAGTTTAGCTGAGACATTCTTTTCCGACGCTAATAAAGTAATTCTGGCAACAGGACGAGGAGTAAATAAAAGCGAACTTTACGATGCTGTGGGGGATATTACTTATAAGTGGACAGAGTTGATGAATAAAGAGAATGGTAATTCTCCTAAAATTGAAGAGATCAATACTAAGGTAGAGGCAGGTATTCAAGCGTGGGAATGCGCCCTCGCATGGTTTGATGTTAAAAGATTTAACTTCCAAGATGGATCCTGTACCAAAGAGAATCAAAGCGAGTGGCTTCCAGTGTTATCATCAGCTCGAATACAACTTGAAAAAATGCTTGGAGAAAATGATTTCCAAAAGTTAAAATCTTCAACAACAACAGGTGTAGTTGGAATAAATTATTCAAAGGAAAGCTCAGAGTTAATATCCTTGTGTTTTACAACTGCTCAAACCGATTTCTCCTTGGCAAAAAAAGCCTTTGATCACTATCGCAAATAGTTGGTTTTTTATGAAATCAACACACATCTATCTGTTACAAGATAATCAACAGAGGGGGCCTTTTACCTTTGATCAGGTTGAAAAGATGTGGAATGCCGGTTCACTTACAGCTGTTGTCCCATATTGGCATGAGGGTATGAGTGATTGGCGACAATTAGAGGAGCTTTTTGTCGAACATATCTCGTTACTTCCAATATCATCAATTCCTCAGCAAAGTATTGCTAACAGATTTCTGTTAGAGAAAATGGTTAAAGAGCAAAAAAAAGCCAATTATCAGTTCAAATGGTTTAGAATTGGTCTAGGACTTTTGGCTTTAGGCATCATCCTAAAACTCATTGCTAGGGGTCTCTGGTGAAAAAACAAATGAAAAAGATAATCGGCATAATATTACTCACGCTAGTTTCCTCAAGTGCTTTGATCGCAGCAAACCACCAAGAAACATTCATAGGAACCGGCAATTCGCGTGATTCCGCTGAACAGGATGCAAGATCTCAAGCGTCACCGCATGGAGGCATCAGCTCAGTAGTCAGTATTGATACCAAAAAGACGGCTCCCAATATGTGGATTTGTATACTAAAGGCGATGGTCAGTAACTAAACACTGCATATTATTATAATGATTAGATACACCATTTTCACAATATTATCGGCTTTTGTTGCAAATGCAGAAACTAATTATCCGATAATTTCAAAGATTACTACATTAAAGAATAATTCTTATACAAATGTAACCGTGATTTCAACCGACCAAGAAAAGGTACAAATCCAACATGACGGAGGAACTTATTATATTTATTGGGGTGATCTATCTGCGGAAGACAAAAAAAGACTTCATTGTCCAAAATTAAACAATTTTGTAGAAAATAATGGGCCTCTAAATACTGCCGTTGTTTCCCCTATAGAACTACCAATTAATATTACCACTTTAACAACCATCGATGGAAATGTCTATTCAAATGTAACTGTTAAAAGCATAACTACCGATTTACATGATCCTTCAATTAGATTTATTCATAGTGAAGGGGTTTCCTCCGTGGCGGTATCTACTATCAAACGTGAGAAGCAGCACGACTCGATATTCCTACTCGCAGAACAATCCAAAAAAGATGCGCAGAAAAAAGAAGATATTATAAAGGCTAAGCTCGATGAATATAATAATCATATATCTCTTCTTAAACAAACTGCAAAATCTGGAGATAAGCTTTCTCTAAGTGATTGGGAACTAATTCTTAAAGAGAGTAACAAAGATCAAATTAAAGAGATGATTGGAAATCCAGATTCGCATAGTGAAATGTCACAAGATGATGCACATCCGGGCATTGCTGCTATATGTGGTAGAGGCACACGTGCCGGACTTGAACCTATGTCCCGATGGTATTACCATTCGAGAATTAAAGTACCACCTGACGAATTTAAAAATCCTCATGCGGGAGACTTAGTTTTAGATTTTAAAGACGCTGAAGAGCACAGCAAACTTGATATTATTCATTGTTCTATTAAATGAAGACGTAAAAAGCGAGTCAAAGATCTTTAACAAATCATCTTCACCTTTTATTATTGCTTAATAAAGCATATTGCTAGTCGGGAAATATCTTCAGTCTCAGAGCGTTCCTTGAAATCGTTTTTGTTTCGTTTACAATAATAAGCGACGGCATCAATACAACCATCTAGCGTCATAAAAGATTTTTCCTCAGATGTTGCAAATGGCAAATATAAAATGTTCCAAGGAGCATTGGCCTTTATGGCATTAAGTAAACTATTAGATTCTATCCCTGCTTTTTCTTTTGTCGCGATAAGTGCATGAATGTGACACCGATCGTGCCCCTGTTTTTCACTGTTGGAGACGTGAATTAAGTCGTTTTGTGCAAGACCAAGAGTCCTTCTAGCTCCCCAAACCATATTACGAACTACATCACGCCTGTTTTTTCCTGCCGCTCTGCTATCGGAGGTAAAGTCTTTCTGAATTTTTTCGTCCTCACCCTTATCTTTAAAGTGCAGTGATAGAAAAACCTGCCAACTCACATCTTTTAGACTATAAAAGATAGAATCAACTTCAAAACCTTTATGCATTAAAAGTCCTTTTTCACTAATATTTAGTTTTTTTTTTCATAAAAAATTTAGGCAGCCTTGTTAACAAGGAAGGCCCTTTCAGTCTCCCCCTTTTTTCTAAAGCCGGCTTTTAAACTACGCATACAAGCACTAATCCACCAAGCCGGCATATTCATTTTAATATAATAATTAATTTTGTCTGATTCATCTATTATAATATTTTTACAGGTGTTTTTTTTGGAATATATAAGTCGGATACCCTATGCCACAGATTTTTACAGAGTCGGCCAATTCTTTCATAAAGATAGAGGGGATACTTTCCGATAAAAACTCAGAATTATAATAGAATTAAAATACTACAGTCCACTACTTCTCTATGGGGTAACAAGAGGCTTTAGGCGGCTCAAAAACGAGTTTCTCTAGTGATGCAGGGGCAAAGTGGGAGAAACGAGAAACAAGGCTGTATGGACTCGGCTCGTTTGGCCTCTGGCGCCGCCATTCCCTCGCCACTTCAAGAGCATTAGCATCCCTTAAGAAGACCACATAAGAACTGTTCGGAATGAAAAGTCTTTCTGGGATTCCTCCAGCACGTAACCAGAAACGCTCCAAACGTGTGATCTCTCCATATGGGCTTGGCTCCTCTATAAAGCGCCAATCACCGGAACTGTCCATGAGTACGCAACCATCGTTTGAGGTTGCGGGTTTGCCGGTTACTCGAAATGCTGTGCGTAAGAGAATCTTTACCATACGAGCAAAAACTCTCATCTTGTAGCCAGAGGTCATTTTGGGGTTAAGAGCAATAAATCTTAACACGTGAAACTGTGTCTCTGACTCTCGGATGTCGGCGTAGATATCATCAAGTGATAGCCTAATAACATGGGACTTATGTGCGGTAGCTCTACCAAAGGTGTCCACATAAACAGCGTCACAGTACCCGTGGTCGGCAAAAAAACCGGCGTCCACGCAAGCTTGGGCCAAATTGGCATGGATAGTAGGATCTTGAAGCGGAATCGGCTTAAATCCCTTGAGGTTCACACGATTTCCCAAAAGCCCCAAAACTTCTCTTATAAATCCCTCAAACTCTAAGCATCGAGATTCATATTGGAAAGGTCTATCAAGCTGATTGTTTGATAAAGGATGGTTTGAGGCATATCGGTTCATTTCAGCCTCTATATTCTCAAGGAGATAAAGAGTGTCCTTTGCCTCTCCTGTATCATTTAGCAGGTTAATAAGAATCCTGCGGGCATCAGTTGGCAGCGTTGAATCAATGATCTGTTTTGGAAAGCTGTACACGGAAGTAGATGTTATTAATATATAATATAGATTATAAGTATAAATATATAAATTATATAACCGCACATTACATTTATAATGTTTTTGAATAGACTTTGAATAAGATATCAAATATATTTATCCTCTGTGCCTACTGACCCTCTCTCTAAGAGACCCACTTCGACTATCTCATTGGAGTCGATTCGGGATGAGATCCAAAAACTGATAGCGCAACGGCACTGGGTGGTAGATAAATTTGAGAAGGATGCGTCAGATCTTGTTGGATGGAAAGATACGGAACTCGCGGACAACCTTGTTCTTCTTAGGAAACTGGGTGTTTCAGATCAGGAAATCCCATTTTTAGATCAAAAGTCTGATCGTAGAAGGAAGTACCAACATTTAACGCATGATCAAATCAAAGAATCCCTACACGACTTCCTTGGAGATGGGAATGCCCCAACTCGCACCATTTTAGAAAGGCTTGGGATCAGTTTTGCAGCGTTCAAGGCATTCGCGGCTCAAAACCCTACTTTTTTACAAAAATTGGGAAACAACAAGGGAAGAGTTTGGAGAATCAGTAGAATCTGATACATATTTAGCGGTATATCCGATATATTCCTTTACAGCGGGATAAATATCTGATATATTGCGTGTATGCAAACGATAACTGTGGCGAAACAAGGGGGCGGTTATGCGCTCCAGAACAATAGTAAGAATAATCCTGATGCGACAGTTAGTTACACTGTATCAGGAGTTAGTAGCGATCTTGGATCCTTCCACGATCAGTGGATGGTTCAGGGTTATGAACAACTTCTGAAGGAACACGTAGACAGACTACAAACAGCGATTCGTCGCCATGAGTCAGTCTCATTGAAGCCATTTCCTCGTTACATGAACCAGAAGGAGGTCATCTCTTACCTTGGGCATGAGAAGGTCTTTAGGATCTTGGTGGAGGAGTACCACCTCCAACCTGTTCGTGAAGAGCACAAGTGCAATATCTACTGCTCCAAGCAAGTGGAGGAGAAGTGCATCCAGTTCGAGTTCAACATCGCAGCATAGGGAGGACATGACGATGAAGTGCAAAAAAAGGAACAAGCCCAAGAAACTGGCGATCACGATCAAGAATGGTTCTCACTATTTTCGCCCAATGATCAATGGAAAGAGAGTCAGCTTTAACCTCCAGACAAGGGACTATGGTGAGGCTGTCATGAAGGCCTGCGAGATGCTGAAAAATCAGCAGAGCTTCTCCTACAAGGGGAGTTTGGAAGCCGCCATCAATGAATTCATCGCATACAAGAAACAGAAGAACAGATATTCAGCGAACAGTCTGATTGGGAAAAATGGAATTCTGATGGACTTTGCTAAAATCGTTGGGATGACCATCCCAATCGGCACATTATCGCCATCACACATCAGTAAGTTTTTCACTGTGAAGGGTGATTGCGCTGAGTCCACAAAGGCTGGTTACAAGGCAACAATCCAAGGTTTTTTGTCATGGTGCATCGATGTAAAAAAACTATTCCTCGTAGACAGCAGGAAGGCATTAAAGAGCTTCAAATACACGATTCAGGCGAAGCACACATACTTGTCACTTGATGAGATTCAAGCAGTCATCGACGGAAGTACAGACGATGAAATTACCTACATCCTCGTCTGTGGAGCATTCTTGGGTATGAGAAAGGATGAAATTATCAACTCTCGCAAAAGCTGGTTTGAATTTAATGCCAGTACTCCAGTCTGTTTCATCCAGAATCTTGACAAGACAAGCGCAGAAAAATTTGCGCTAGACCCGTTCAAGGTCAAATCCAAGGAGCGTCGCGTTCCCATCAGTCCTTCGGTTCATTCATGGATCAAGAACTTCGTTTCTTCAAAAAATCACTACTGCATAGCCCCCGACAGTCGTAAGGGTAAACACCGTTACCCTACGATTATCGTGCCAAGTATGAAGCCTTCGTGAAGAAGGTTTCTCCAAACAAGGATTTTGGAAGCCATACGCTGAGACATTCATTCGCCACCAATTTAGCGATGAAGAATACAGCCATCGGGTTCATTGCTCAGTACTTGGGAGACAGCGTTAAAACGACTGAACGGCATTACGCCCAGTTCCTACCAACGGTTCAATCTGTGGAGGTTTTGACAATCAATCTGATGCCAAAGCCAGCACTAGAACCCGAAGATCTAGCTGCTTGAAAGTACCAATTGCCAACTAGGAGGTGCCAACTAACAGATTCAACCCAAATTTTGCATTAGGGGCTGCAAAACTGGGTAAACGGAGGGGCGAGAGAGTCAGCTTTTGAAAAGAGACCATCGAGCCAAGGGCGTTTTTTTGGTGAGAGTGCGATTTTGAGGGTGCGTTTGCGTGCATGGGTGGAAA
>JAIOPL010000004.1 GCA_021413925.1 Verrucomicrobiota bacterium | reverse complement strand
AGTTCTTCCCAAACCGGTAGCTCTGGCTTAGCGCCAGCGCCCGAGCTGTGCGACTCGGGCTGCCGCTACCTTGCCCTTCCGGGCATTTGCGAATAACTCCTTGAATCTCCATATTCCGAGACCTACAAGGCGCAGAGGCGCAGAGGAGGATGACAGATGAATAAGATCTGTGTTGGTCTTGATAAGGAGACCCCGAAGAAACCCAATCTCTACAAAATCATTTTCCCTCCTAATTCATTTCTCTGCGCCTCCGCGCCTCTGCGGGAGTTATTCCTAAGTTTCCTGAATTTCACATTCATCGTCCCCTTTATCCCCTTTATCCCTGTAAAATCATTTCTGCTCTCCGCGATTGCTAGCCCGGCCGTTGCTTCGCATTTGAACTCGGGCTTTCCCAAGCCACTCGCCCCCACCGGGGCTGCCTAGCGGTCCTATCAGCTCCCGCCAGTCGCTGATTTGTTACGGCTGCGGGATTACTTCACCCTTCTGCCACCTCTTCTTTCAATGGCAGTAGCCAGGAGAAGAGTGCGGCCATGGCGAGGGCAGTAACAATGATCCCAAGAGACCAGACTGTCGGGAAGTGACCGTGAAAGTGAGGATCTAGCCAGAACATCTTCAGGCCCACAAAGCAGAGGATGAATCCCAGCCCGTACTTGAGGTAGTGGAACTTGGAGGCCATTCCAGCCAAGAGAAAGAACAGAGCCCGTAATCCTAGGATCGCGAAGATATTCGACGTGAACACGATGAAGGGTTCCTTGGTGATGGCAAAGATCGCAGGGACACTGTCGACAGCGAAAACTATATCGGTGAACTCGATGAAGATGAGCGTCAGGAGGAGCGGTGTCCCCATGAGGCGACCCGATTCCATGATGAGGAACTTCCCATCGTGCAGACCCGGTGATATCGGCAGGAACTTCTTCAGGAGGCGGAGGAGGACATTATGAGCCGGATCGGGATGGGACTCAGGACCGAAGGCAACCTTGAGACCCGTGATAGCCAGGAAGACTCCGAAAACGAGCGGAACCCAGGAGATCTGCATAAGCACCGATCCGAGGGCGATGAAGAGGGCGCGGAAGACGATGGCTCCGAGGATGCCGTAGAAGAGGATCTTATGACGGTACTTCGGCGGGATCGCGAAGAAGTCGAAGACCACAAGGAAGATGAAGAGATTGTCGATTGAGAGGCTCTTCTCAACCAACCAACCGGAGAGAAACTCCAGACTGCACTGCTTAGCGAGAACCTTGGGGTCGTATCCGGCCAGTCTCAGATCCTGAGGAAAGACATGCAGTCCGTAGAAGTAGAGACCGACGCAAAAAAGCAGAGCCAAGGAAACCCAAAGAAGCAGATTGAAGAGGGCCTCACGGTGACCTATCTCATGCTCATTCCCATTCCTGCGACGCATGTCCAGAAAGAGACTTCCAAGAATCATGAGGAGAAAGAGTCCGTAGAGCCACCAGACGCGCTCCATGGGAAAAAGCTCCGGATGATAAGCGGCGGCGATCATTGGGAAGCAGCCTCTTCGTCCAACGAAAGCTTCGGATCACGACTGACAAGCAGCTTGTCAATGCGCTGACGGTCCATATCGACAACCTCGAAGCGGAAGCCATTCTGCTGAAACTTCTCACCCTCTCCAGGGATATGGCCGAGATGATGCAGGACAAACCCGCCGATCGTCTGGTACCTATTGGCCTCCAACTCCTCATCCGATAACTCCAACGAGATAGCCTGGGCAGTCTCCTCAAAATCGAGCTGAGCATCGATAAGCCAACTCCCATCCTCGCGCGTGATGATCTCGGGATAGTTCTGGCGGACACCGCGCTCGGGCAATCTGCCGACGATGGCCTCGACCACATCCTTGAGCGTGACCATACCCTCGACAACGCCGAACTCATCGACGACCAGAGCGACATGACGGCGGGTGTTCCTGAACTCCTCGATAAGGCGCGGGGCCATCATGGTGGAAGGGACAAAGAGCGGTGGATTGAGCACGTCAGTGAGTTTCACTGAGCCGGTGAGGGAGAGGTTGGCCCAGAGGGATTTCACGGAAACGATGCCTCGGATATTATCAGGAGTACCCTGAAAGACAGGGTAATCGGAGTGACCGGCCCCGGCGATCCGGCGCCAGTTCACTTCGTTCGTGTCATCAAGATCGAGCCATGTCACCCGGGAGCGAGGGGTCATGAGTTCAGCCGCAGACTGCTCGTCGAGATCGAGCACCCCCTCCACCATCTCCTTCTCGGCAGGTTCAAAGGCACCGCTCTCCAAACCCTCATCCATCATCTGCAGCACATCTTCCTCGGTCTGCTCTGCGGTGCGACGGGGATCGAGATGAAATAGCTTCAGGGTCGAGGCGACAAAAGCCCAACCCAACTCAGCCAGCGGATCGATCCAAATAGTCATCCAACGAGCCAGGCGGGAGAGGGCCCGGATCGGTAGGGAGGTATGAAGCGATTCCCCGATAGCTCTCGGAAGCAGTATCCCGAACAGCAGGATCAGGAAGGAAATCACCGTCGTGACAATCCCGATCCAGGCGGGGAGAAGCATCACCAATCCCTCATGATCGAGGATCAGGAGATCACGGGCGGCAAGCACCGAGGCCAGAGTGAAGAGAAACACCGAGGCGAGGCGCAACCCTGGACGGGGACGCGATCTTGCATCCACATAGGAGGTCACTGAGTCGGCATCGCCGCGGCGCTTCAGCAGGACCACATCGGCCATCACGCAGATCCCACCCAGAAGGATAAGGACAAGCGGCAACAAGCACATCAGCAGGTAATCCACGGTAGCGACGGTATTCATCCAAAAAATCAGTTCAGCAATGCCACAAGCTTGGATGGGGAAACCTCGAGCAGTTTCTCGACGGCTAGATCGCACTCACTCAGGGAGGAGAGCGGGTTAGTCGTGGCGACGCCAACGACCTTCATTCCCCCGCGTCTCGCGGCTTCGATCCCCGCAAAGGCATCCTCAATGACAAGGCAGCGCTGGGGAGGAAGTCCGAGAAGATCGGCTCCCTTCAGGAAAACCTCGGGGTCGGGCTTCCCAAGCAGAACATCGCTACCGCAGACAACCTGATCGAAGAAAGCATCCAGACCGGTGGCTGCAAAAAGGGCATCCAGATTACCCCTCGGGGTGGAAGATCCAACAGCACGTGGAATCCCGGCCTCCTTCAGGGCAATAAGTAATTCGCGGGCACCAGGCAACACAATGACTCCCTCGGCGGCGACAAGCTGGCGGTAGAGATCCTCCTTCCGATCGGCCAACTCCCGGACAAGAGCAGGATCATCCCCCCAGCCCAGAGCCGGGATGATCACCTCGTTCTTCTTGCCGAATCCGGCCTTGAAATGTCCTTCGGGCAGAATAAGTCCCCGTTCAGAGGCCAAAAGCTCCCAAGAACGCTCATGCTGGGAGGAGGAATCGATCACGACACCGTCCCAATCAAAAAGAACACCCCAAGGATTAGACATTGATGAAATAATGAGGGATTCGTGAGGGTGCGGCAACGTCATTCTCGAAGGGTTGCACTCCGCAGACGCTTGGGCGAGTCTCTCCCATCACATGAGCTGCCGGAAACTCCTTCCCATGATGAGCCTCATTCTAGCGATGGCTCCCTCTCTGAGCGCCAAGGATCCTACTTCCGAGAACCGGGGGGCCGCTGTCGGGCAAAACCTCTCGGCAAGCATTGTGAGGATCGAAGTGACGGATCAGGAAGCGGACTATGCCTCCCCATGGAATGCGGGTCATATCGGAGGAGGCATCGGCTCGGGATTCGTCATCGTCGCTCCTAGCGGGAAAAAGCAGATCCTGACCAATGCCCATGTGGTCAGCAATGCACGCTTCATCACGCTCACCCGCGAACGGGTGAGTCATCCTTACACGGCCCATGTGGAGTTCATTGCCCATGATTGTGATCTGGCACTCCTGAGCGTTGATGAGCCTGGCTTCTTCGAGGGAACTGTACCCCTGGAACTCGGCGGGGTCCCCCTTATCGAGAGTGGCGTGAGTGTCTATGGATATCCGCTGGGAGGGGAACGCCTCAGTGTGACCAGGGGCGTGGTCTCTAAGATCGATTTCGACTTGTACACGCATTCCGGAGTCGATTCGCACCTGGTGATCCAGATTGATGCCGCGATCAATCCCGGCAACAGCGGCGGCCCGGTCCTTCAGGATGGGAAGGTGGTAGGGGTCGCCTTCCAGGGCTATTCGGGGGAAGTTGCGCAGAATGTCGGATTCATGATACCGATCCCGGTGATTGGGCGATTCCTCAAGGATCTCTCGAAGGGATCCTACACAGGATACACGGATCTCTCGATCGCTTTCAGGCCTCTGCTCAGTACATCTTCCCGGAAGGCCCTCGGCTTGCCAGATGATGACCGGGGGGTGCTCGTCACCGACGTGCAGGAGAAGGGCTCCTCCCATGGGTTCCTTCAAAAAGGGGATGTGCTTCTCTCGATCGATAGTCATCCCATTGCAAGTAACGGACGCGTCGAACTCGACGGGCAGTCGGTCGATATGACTGAGGTGGTGGAACAGAAGTTCGAGGGTGAGAAGGTTCGCTTCGATGTCCTGAGGCAAGGCGCCACCATTGCAGTGGAATTCCCCATGGTAGGAAACTGGCCCTTCCGAATGCAGGGAAACGCCTATGATGAGAAGCCCCGCTATCTACTCCACGGGGGACTACTTTTCCAACCCCTCGACAGAAACTTCCTGAATGCGGATAGCATGGCCGATCTGAGGATCAAGCGGGCCTTTGAGAACTTCGCGGAAAAACATCTCTACCTGCAACGACCCGAGATCGTCGTTCTGAGTAGGGTGCTGGCCGATCCCATCCACAAGGGATGCGACGGTCTCCGTCCGGGAATCGTGGACTCGATCAACGGCAGGAAAATCCGCTCACTCGCCGATGTCAGCGCGGCATTCGATCAGCCGGCCCGCTACGATGTCGTGATCCTGGATGGCATCGGTGCACCGATTGTCCTCAGCCGTGAAGCGGTACTGAAGGCGAATCCCCGCATCATGCAAACCTACAGCATCCCCTCCCCCCGGAATCTCTAAGGATCTCAGGTGCCGAAACGACCAACGATGAAAAGATTCCTTCCCATGATTCGGTTACTTTCACTTGCGGGTCTGTCACTCGTGACGGCTTGCCAGGAAAAGAATACGCCTTCGCAAAGGCTAGGTGAATCAGTCCTCCGGGTCACATCGACAATCCAATATCCCGATAACAAGCGCCCCTGGCTCAAGAAGAAGCCGTTCACCCGCATCGGACTTGGGACGATCATCGAGGGAGGACGACTCCTAGTCACTGCGGACATGGTTGCCCATGCGAGCTACATCTGCTTGGAGAAGCCGGAGGATGGACCGAAGGGGAGCGCCACGGTGGAGGCGATCGACGAGGAATGCAATCTGGCAGTCATCAAGCCGGTGGAACCTGAACTCCTCAAGGGAACCCATCCTCTCTCACTTGACGCGATGATCACGCCCGGGAGTACGGTTCAGATTCTCCAACTCGAGCCTAACGGAGCGCCAGCTCTCAGTCCGGCCAGTTTGACCACGGTCGCGGTGATGCCTTATTCATCAGATGGAGGAGCTTACCTGCTCTATCGTGCTTCCACGACGATCCCTCAACGGGAGGGAAGCTTTGTCATTCCCGCGCTGCATGAGGGAAAACTCGCAGGCCTCGTGATGCGTTACGATCCACGCACTCAATCGGCTGACATTATACCCTCACCGCTGATCGGGCGCTTCCTGAAGGAATACGCCAAGCCCGGCTACTCGGGATTAGCGCGCGCCGGACTGACCTACGGAGAGGCTCGCGGAAGGACATTGCGCGAATGGCTTGGTACAGGAAAAGACCTCAATGGTGTCATCATCACGTCCCTTGATTCAGGAGGCCCGGCGGAGAAAGCAGGCCTCCGGAAGGGGGATCTCATCGTACGGGCAGGCGGCAAGGCCATCGATGGCGAGGGAAACTACACAGACCCTCGCCTCGGAAAAATCAACTTCAGCAATCTTGCCACCCTAGAATCCGCACCCGGAGACAAAGGTGAAATTGTGTACTTCCGGAGCGCCGGTGAAGGGACCGGCACGCTGGGAACGGCAACGCTGACGCTAGGGGGAAGGAATACCCTGGCCGAAATCAGTGCAGCACGCCTGCATGGCGACTCTGTTCCGTACACCTTTCTGGGGGGGCTTCTCTTTCAGGAGCTGAGCAGACCCTACCTCCGCGAATGGGGAGTAAACTGGAGAAGCGACGCCCCTCAGAATCTCGTTGCCCTTGATGCATTTCAGGAAGATTTGCCGAAAGATCAGAAGAGACTGGTCATCATCTCAAAGGTCCTCCCTTCATC
Organism: Verrucomicrobiota bacterium; assembly: GCA_021413925.1. Taxonomy (NCBI): domain Bacteria; kingdom Pseudomonadati; phylum Verrucomicrobiota; species Verrucomicrobiota bacterium. The sequence continues at coordinate 186,964 of JAIOPL010000004.1, read as the reverse complement.
GCAGACCATCGGACTTCAGGAACTTGCCAACAAGGTAGTGGTGAATATCAACGGCATGCCGATCCATGGACTAGCTGACGTGAACGAGGCGGCAAAGCATCCCAAAAACGGCTTCCAACGCATTGAACTAGAAGGCTCCGCAGGGCCTATCTATCTGGATAACGCATCACTCGGATCAGAAGAAGCTCAACTCAGGAGCGAATATGGCATCCCAGCCAAGTCAGATTCCTTGGCCAATCCAAAATAAGGTGGTGCAAACGAATGAAAGAGACCCGTCCTTCCTCGATTTTTGACGCTCGACGCGATGGGAAGAGAGGCTAATTTAACCACTCTTCTATCGTAACCATGTCCGAACGTACACTTGTCGTCGTCCCCACCTATAACGAGAGAGAGAACCTCCCAAATCTGGTCGAGCGTCTCTTTGCGTTACCTGAGCCTGTCGAGATCTTGGTTGTCGATGATGGATCACCGGATGGCACAGGACAATGGGTAGCGGAGACCGCAATACGCGATCCGCGCCTGCACCTCCTCTCTCGCACCGCTAAAAACGGCTTGGGTCGCGCCTACGTGGCGGGATTCCAATGGGCTCTCGAGCACGGCTACGACTTTGTCATCCAGATGGATGCGGATTTTTCACACAGCCCTGAGGATGTACCGAAACTCCTGCAAGGTATCCGGACAACGGGCGCAGACCTGGCCATCGGTTCCCGATACGCAGGCGGGATCCGCGTCATCAATTGGCCCCTCAAGCGACTTGTGCTCAGCGTAGGGGCCTCTTACTACGTCAAATGGATCACAGGACTTCCGGTCTGGGATCCCACCGGGGGCTTCAAGTGCTGGCGCCGCAAGACCCTGGAAGCAATCGACCTTCCCTCCGTGAAATCGAACGGCTACGGCTTCCAGATCGAGATGAATCACCGAACCTGGATGCGGGATTTCAAGGTTACCGAGGTTCCCATCATCTTCGCAGATCGCATCGAAGGGGTCTCCAAGATGTCCAAGAAGATCGTTGTGGAAGCACTCCTCATGGTCTGGGGCCTCCTGATTAACAGCGGATTTCGCAGATCCCCCCGCGCCAAGCAATCCTGAGATTCGCTCCTGCTTCAATCCCCCGAACAAACTCTCTTTTTACATCTACCCCAATGAGCTCTACGGACATTACGCCTTCCTCCATTCCTGAATCTGCCGTCTCGGTAGAAGAACGAGTTCATCCCTTCCACGTTTTCGACTCCTACGAACGGTGGAACTCGCTGATCGCCTTCCTGATCGCTCTGGTTACATATTGGGCGACCGTGATGCCGAACATCGGCCTCAACGACGATGGCGAGATGGCCACGGCGGCCCTGCACTTCGGGGTCATGCACCCATCAGGCTACCCTCTCTGGACGATCCTGGCAGGACTCTTCAGCCACCTTCTCCCCTTTGGCAATGGATCCTGGAAGATCAATCTTTTCTCCGGGCTCTGCTCGGCCATAGCAGCTGCCCTCTTCTCTCTCATATCTCTAAGCGCCACCCGCTGGCTGGGGGTAGCAAAGAAGCCTGCCACGATTCTATCAGGCGCCGTCACACTCACCTTCATCTGGTGTACTCCTGTTTGGTCTCAAGCGGTGATCGGCAAGGGTCTCTACGCTCTTCATATCTGCATGATGATGATTTTCATCATGATCTGTTATGTCTGGATCAGACGTCCGCATTGGAAAAATGCATTTGTCTGGGTCATTTTTATCTTCTCGCTCGGCATGAGCAATCACCACATGACTTTGGCAATGGCCATACTGCCATTGCTGGTCATTCTGCTGCTCCACGCAAATCTGTTCTGGGAATACACTGTTTACAGTCTGATCGTCGCCAGCGGGCTCTATATGGGGTTTGCGAATCTTTCCCAGTTGCCGGATGTCTGGAAAACTTCTGTGAGGTTATTTTATATTGCTTGGGCCGCCTTATTGCTCCTCGTTCTCATACGTCGAAAGCTTACCGAGTGGCGTCTCGGCTTGCTCATTCCCATCGCTGTCGTAGCGGGTTTGCTTCCGTATCTCTACATGCCCTTCGCCTCCTCCACGAACCCACCCATGAACTGGAGTTACACGAGCACGAAGGAAGGATTCTTCTATGCGATCAATAGATCTCAATATGGGGGAACCCTGGTCGATCAACTCCAAGCATGCATCGGGAGGGTGGTTGGCATGCCCCCGGCGGAAAAACAAAAGGGCCCCAAGTCACCAGATGAAGAGACGACTCTTCAGTCTTTTGGAGGATTCTGCAAAATTTTCTGGGCAGTGCTGGTACAGAACATTTCACCACTGCCCATTTTGGGCGTTTTTGCAGCTTTTCTCCTTTTCTGGCGACTTTCACGCGAACAGAGAATCTGGTTTTATCTTTTGGTCATCGGATTTTGCCTTTCCGCATTTTTGCAGCCCATTTCATTTCCTTTGGGTTATGATAATGCAGGATGGGGTTCTCAGAAACCTTGGCAGGGTCTTTGCTACGGATTTTTTCTCCTAATCGCAGGACTTGGCGCCGCTGCAGTAATTGCTCAATCTCGGAGATGGGAGCGCATTAATCGATGGATTATACCTGCTTTGGCAACAGCTACAGCGCTCTACACCCTGGTCCTCTGCTATCCCAAAAGCGACCAGCATGGTCACTGGTTCGGATGGATGTACGGGCACGACATGCTCGTCGACCTGCCGAAGGATAGCTTTGTTTTCGGTGGGACCGACCCCGGCCGTTTTGTGCCAACCTACATGGTCTTTGGCGAAAGCTTCGAAAAAACGAAGCGGGATCCGAACTTCGACCGTCGGGATCTCTACATCGTGACTCAGAACGCCCTGGCCGACACCTTCTACAATCGTTACATCCGCTCCCACTACACCACGGAGCGCCCGACAACCTTTGGGTGGTTCGAGAAGCTTCTTGGCCGCGATCACACCTATCCGAATGAGACCCTAACCCTTCCCCATCGGGAGGATATCATGGCCCTCTTCGAGGTGCTGATGAATCAGTACCAGAAAAATCCCCAGGCAATGCCTAACCCTCAGAGCGATCCTGTCGCGCTGAACTCGGCTGTGGCCGAATGGATCTTCCTGCGCAACCGTGACAAGAAAGACGGGACTCCCCGGCATTTCTATGTGGAGGAGAGCTTCCCCATGCAATGGTCCTATCCTTACGCCATCCCGCACGGGCTTTGCTACGAGATCGCCCATGACAAAATGGACGCCCTGCCTCCCGGAACTGCTGAGAAGGATCTGGCTTGGTGGGATGATTACATCAAGAAACTCGATTCCGTACCCGGTTTCCGCAATGACGATCTGGCCCTTCACTCCTTTGCCAAACTGCGCAATACCGGCGGCAACATCTATGCCTTCCGCAACATGCGTTCGGAAGCGGAGCGTGCTTACAGACAGGCTCTCTCGCTCTGGCCGGCGAATACCGAGACCACCAGCAATCTCGTCAATCTGCTCTGGCAGGAGGGACGTTTCCTGGATGCCCGAGATCTCGTGGCGGGGTTCCTACCGATGGATCCCAACAGCAAAGTGCTTCAGCGCCTGACCGTGGCCACGGAAGCTAGACTGAAGGCTTCCAAGGATCTCCCGATGCAACTCGCAGCACTACAGGTCAACCCAACCAACAGGCAGGCACTGGCGCCGGTCCTTCAAAGCCTCATGATTCTGGGACGCATGGGCGATGTCGACGCGACCATCTCCAATGCCATCGCAGCGACGCCCAAAGACATCTCATTCCTCAGGGACATGATCAACTTCTATGCCACCCAGGGACGCATTCCTCAGGCGCTGGAAGTTGCAAAAGTTCTCGAGAAAGCGCAACCCGACCAGTGGGATATCCCATTCACCATTGCAAAATACGATCTCATCACGGGGCAGCGGGAAGCGGCGTTCACCAACCTGCATCGTGCAATTCAGCTCGGGGGAAACACCGCACTTCAGCAAATCAGCCGTGAGCAGATCTTCCAACAGGTGTCACAGGATCCAGCCTTCCAGCAGGCTCTCAAGGCGGACCAGGACGCTTTATCGCCTGAGTCCTCTCATCTCGAGCAGAGACTCATGAAATCAATACAGGATGCCTCTTCCAAACAACAGAATCCGAAGAAATCCTCTCACAAAAACTAGTAGATCTTGAATTTCACAGTCCCATCGTCCCGCGCCTCAAGCCACCTTTATGCCAACCACAGAGTTAAATCTCACTGACTCTTTCAGTATAGCAGTCCGAACCAAGGCGTTACGTTTGGCTGAATGCTCCTACAAATTAGTTCTCCGAAGTGCCCTGCTTCAAAAGCTTGTCTACAGCATCATCAGATTTCTTTCTCCAAGCAGATTGTCCATTGAGAACATCTCGCTTCATCTGAATAAAAACGACGCCGTTCTTAACGCCCTGTTACTACTCGGGCTTTTTGAAGTTCCTGAAACGATCATTTTTAAAAAACTGCTGCAGCCAGGCATGACATTTTTGGATGTGGGAGCAAATATCGGCTATTTCAGCGCATTAGCTGCCTCTCTTGTTGGTGCGAAAGGAACGATCATTGCCTTGGAACCTGAACCTAAAAATCAAGCCCTGCTGCAGAAGACTTCCCAGTCAAATCCCGGCCCTAAGTATCATCTATTCCAATTAGCCGCCTCTTCTAAAAGCGGATCCTCCACCTTTTATGTTTCCAGTAGCAATTGTGGTGACAACAGGTTGGCAGATTCCGCCCAGCAGGATGACAATGACGAATGGAATTCCATCACTGTTGCGTGTGTCACCCTGGACGAGCTTTTTATTGAAAAGGACCTTCCTCTGCCCGATGTCATCAAAATTGATGTTCAGGGCTTCGAGGCGGACGTCATTGCGGGTTGTATGGATATCCTTAAAAGAAAGAAAGCAATCACCCTGATGATTGAATTCTGGCCGGAAGGCCTTCGTGCTGCAGGAAAAGACCCACTGGAGTTCCTGAGCACTCTGCGAGGTCATGAATTTCTAATTTCTTACATTAATCTAAAAGGACAACTTGTCGAGTTGTCGGCCGATGAAGAGTTGGTCAAAACATACCATGGAAAGGCCTACACAAACCTTTTCTGCACACGCATAACCACTTAAAGCTACCTAGTATTTAAAGCCGTACAGGTTTTGACGGGATAGGTGACTAGTTTAGACAGATCCCTTGCTAAGGATCCCCAGTAAGGAAAACCGTCTTAATAGACCAAGGGAGGGTTGCCCCCTTCTTCCTTCAGCTTGGTAGCCTTAGCTTCGGCAAGACTTGCCTCCTGTTCTACGACCTTTTCCTGGAGAAAGGCTTTCAACTCAGGGATCCCCTCACCCAGTTCGGCGCAAATCGGGATGATAGTGACACCCTTGAATTTCTTTTTGAAGAGCTTCAGGTTGGCTGCGGCTTCGGGCATGTCCATCTTGTTGGCCACGATGCACCAGGGACGTTCCGCCAGTTCAGGATTGTAGAGTTCCAGTTCCTTGCGAAGAGCATTCAGATCATCCAAGGGGCTGCGTCCCTCGGATCCAGCCATATCCAGCACCATGAGTAGATAGGCGCAGCGCATGACATGACGCAGGAATTGATGGCCCAAGCCCCTGTTCTCATGGGCTCCCTCGATCAATCCGGGAATGTCGGCAACGGTTGTCTTGTGATAATCCTCAAGGTCAACAACTCCAACCTGCGGGTTACGCGTGGTGAAGGCATACGAACCGACCTTCGGATGAGCGCGGGAGATCGCACGCAGAAGAGTCGACTTGCCTGCGTTCGGATAACCGACCAGACCGGCAAAGGCGATGGAGCGCATCTCGAGAAGGAACCAACTTTCATCACCTTCTGTTCCTTCGGTGAAACGCCTGGGAGCCTGATTGCGTGAACTCTTGAAGTGGATATTGCCACGTCCTCCTTTTCCTCCGTGACAGATGATGAATTCCTTGCCCACTTCGTCCAGGTCAGCGACCAGATCCTCGGGCATTGGATCGGCGAGGCCTTTCTTGGCACGAGGCTGATCGGAGGGAAGCTCTTCCCCATCAATCAACTCAGGCTCGGCAAAGGGATCGTGAGGAGCTGGTGTCGGAAACCGGTAGATCAAGGTGCCGACGGGAACAGGCACCACGAGATCGGGTGCCGACTTGCCATGGCGTTGGCGATAGGAGCCCTTGCCCCCCGGTTTGGCTTTTAGGATCGGCTCGAAGAAGAGATTGGCCAACTGATCGATATGGTTGTCGGCACGGAGAATGACATCCCCTCCATCGCCGCCATCACCACCGTCCGGCCCACCCTTAGGGATGAACTTTTCACGACGGAAGCTGGCGGAACCATCGCCTCCGTCGCCAGCCTTCGCATGCACCCTTACTCGATCAATGAACATTCGGCTACCTTTGCAGAAGCTTGTCGTAAAGTCGCTCAGTTTTGCTGGCAATCGCATCCCATCCGAAGAACTCCTCGGCGCGCTTCCGCCCGGCGGTCCCCATTCGCGAAGCAAGCTCGGGATTGGCCATCAAGAGATTGATCTTGGAGGCAAGGTCTGAGGCAAAGGCTGCAGGATCAGTCGCCTCGAAGGGGCTCTCTTTCATCTGCTCAAGGGGTATAAGGAAACCAGTCTCACCATCCACGACCACCTCCTTGATGCCTCCGACGGCACTGGCGACGACGGGCGTGCCACAGGCCATGGCTTCGAGATTGATGATGCCGAATGGTTCGTAGATCGAGGGGCAGACAAAAACAGAAGCGCTTGAGTAGAGAACAATCGCCTCGGGACGAGTCACCATCTTCTCGATCCAGACAATCTCACCATGATGCTCCCGTGCTGAGGCAATCGCCTGCTGCATCTCCGCTGCGATCTCGGGCGTGTCAGGGGCGCCGGCGCAGAGCAGCACCTGAAAACCGGGATCCAGATGACGGATCGCACGGACCAGATGAATGATCCCCTTCTGACGTGTGATACGGCCAACAAAGAGGACATACGGGCGATCGGGATCCACGCCAAGCGATCGGAGAACCTCGGGATTTTTTGTCGAGCGATACTCGCTCAGGTCGATGCCATTATGGATCACACTGAGGCGCTCTTCGCTGACATTGAAGAGGGAGAGGATATCCTTCTTGGTCTCTTCCGAGACGGCAATCACAGCATCAGCCATCTCAAGGGCTGTTTTTTCCACCCAGAGGCTGAAGTCATAACCGCCTCCAAGCTGTTCGCGCTTCCAGGGGCGCAGAGGCTCGAGGGAGTGAACCGTAATGACGAGGGGAATGCCGTAGTTGAGCTTCGCCATGATACCGCCAAGGTGGGTGTACCATGTGTGGCAGTGGACAAGGTCAGCAGTGATCCCGGCGCCGTTGAAATCGACACACCGACGTGATGCGCCCAGTGGGCTCTGAAGCGGCTTGGGGCAGGTCATCTCGGGAGTGCCAAGGCCGAACCCCCTGACCTCGATGCTTCCGATCTTCTCATCCTGATCACCGAAACAGCGCACCTCCACCTCCATGAGCTTGGCCAACTCACGGCTCAGATAATCGACATGAACGCCCGCACCCCCGTAGATATGTGGAGGATATTCGTTGGTGAGAAGGAGTGTTTTCATGGGAGTGATTTTATAAAAACTTCACGGGCAGGAGATACTGCAGGATCCCAGATCCAAACTGGAGACGAGGTAGGTTCACCCCTAGAAGAGAGGCCTTAGCAACCTGAATAGACTCACTCCGTTCCATCCCGATCAGCGAGGCACTCAGCGAACTTAAATCCGGTTCGTGCCCCACAATCATGACTGAATCAAGCTTTGCATAGCCTGATAGCTCGGCCAGGGCCACCTCGGGATTCATCCCGCAAGCGGCCCATGCAACTTCAGTGAGAGGCGGTTTCCCCAAAAGCTTTGCAACAATCTCCGCCGTCTCTCGTGCACGAACAACGGGACTGGTGAGGATGATCTCCGGTCTGAGGCACTGCTCTTTCATGAAGCAACCAATCCGGCGCGCCTGCTTGAATCCTTTTTCCGTAAGAGATCGGGAAAAATCATCGAGACGATGAGGCTCAGCCTCGGCGTGGCGGAGAAGGTGGAGAAGCATTAGGAGAAAATTATGAAGTCAGAATGATGAAGTATGAAACTGGGAGAAAAAGTCTGAACGCAGACGCCTTTTTCATCCCTCATCATTCATAATTCATCCTTTCCCTACATCGACATACCGCCGTCTACCGCCAGGACCTGACCAGTGATGTACCCGGCAGCGGGGCTACAGAGGAAAGCGACCGTGGAGGCGATATCCTCGGGCTGGCCGAAACGGGAAAGAGGAATCTGCGCTAGGGCTCCCTTGCGGATCTCCTCGTTCAGGACTGCTGTCATGTCGGTCTCGATAAATCCAGGGGCCACCACATTGACCGTGATACCACGGCTGGCGACTTCCTTCGCGAGAGCCTTAGTAAGGCCGATCATGCCGGCCTTGCTGGCGGCGTAATTTGTCTGACCCGCAAGGCCCATGAGGCCACTGACGGAGCTGATGTTGATGATGCGTCCGGAGCGCTGCTTAATCATGGTGCGCAGAACTGAGCGGACGAAGTTGAAGGCTCCCTTGAGGTTGGTGTCGAGGACGGCATCCCATTCCTCAGAGGACATGCGCATGAGGAGATTGTCCCGGGTGATTCCGGCGTTGTTCACCAGAATGTCAGCTCGCCCAAAGTCAGCTACAATCTGCTCTCCGACCTTCTGGACGGCATCGAAATCGGCTACATCGACAGCATAGGCGCGTGCAGATCCGGGACGGATTGCTTCTAGCGCAGCCGCGACCTTGGACGAGTTTTCCTCGCTGCGGCTTACGACTGCCACCTTGGCACCCGCCTCGACAAAATAACGGGCAATGGATTCACCGATACCGCGTCCGGCTCCGGTGACAATGGCAACTTGATCCTGTAGTGGGTTGTTGATGGTGCTCATAAATTCGAAATGAAATGTGATGAGGAAAAACCTTACCCGAGAAGAGTCGGAGGGGGAATGGCTTTTTCCCTATGCAGGCAGAGAAGTTATAAATGGGCAGGAGAAGACTCCCTGAGTTTCGGCATGTGCCTAGAAAGTACAAACTGACCCGCTCCCATGAGTCCGAGGATACCTCCCACCACGGCAAATGCTCCGAAGGCTCCCAAACCGGCAGAGAAGGCCGCGCCAACAATGGTCTTGATGACAACTGAAACCGCATTCACACCGAACTGGGAAGCGGAGGTAACACCGCCAGCATGTTCAAGCGGAGTAAGTTCCTGACGTTTCTTGGTCAGAGTCAAGCGGGCGCAGACATTGGCCAAGGCAAAAAGGAACACCGCCACTGTCATAACCCAGAGATTTCCAGGCACCCAACCGATGGCCAGGATGAATGTTCCGACAGCCCCCAGAGCGACCCACTTCCCTCCGGAGTTTTTATGCTTTGTGACTGCATAAATCAGTGCTCCAACGGCACCGCCGAGGGCAAAGGCAGCGCCGATTTGCCCAACAGAAGCTGACTTATGAAGGAGCCCCTTGGCAAAGAACGCGCTCAGGAGCTTGCGCAGCGGGTAGATATTGAACGACATCAGGCCGATGCAGGTGATCAGGAGCGGTCGGCGGGTGAAGATATATTTGATCCCAGCCCAAGAACCTCCGTGGGAGTGATGGACCGCTCCTTTGCTCATACCTCCGGTTTTCTTAGGAATGAAGAAGTAGGTCACTGAGGAGAGAACAAAGCCGACCGGTATCATGATGTGGGGAACGATCTTCCCTCCCCATATCATCAACCCGCCAAGAATAAGCGGCCCAGCGACTCCACCGATATCAAAGGCGAGTTCGTAGCGTGAATTGATCCTGTCGAGTTGCTCGGCACGATGCTGTGCAAGTTCAAGCGGAACCGTGTGGACTGATGTGTCAACAAAGCCCCTGATCAAGGCCTCCAATGTGTAGCAACCCATCGCCCACCAGAGACTCAGAAAACCGCAGAGCATGGAAATGGGTACTCCGGCCAAAGCAACGGCCCTCAGGAAGGTAGCGACCACAAGCACACGTCGGGCTCCGAATTTCTCCGTGGGCCAGCCTCCGATATAAGTACCGGCCATGTGAATCCCCGTATCAAAGGCGGAGAAAAAAGCCGCGCCGCCGAGTGAACCGGAAAGCTTCGCCAGCAGTAGAGGCTGTGCCAGATGCAGGGCGCTATCGACCAACTGGGTAAGGAAGACGCCACCAAGAAATCCGCTCAGAGGAATCGGGTGGTGGGATTCCTGATCGATAGCCTCGATTACTTCCATACGTCGTGCTTTTAGTATTCCTATGCTGCCGGGACGCTGATCAGCCGTCTCTCGGGGAGAATGAGTGCTGTGAGGGCTCCCCCGTAGACACAGCCGGTGTCGAGACCGATGGCATTCGAACGAATCATCGGATCACGCTTGGCCCAGTGGCCAAAGACGATGAGCCGCTCCTTCGTGTAGGCCTTATACCAGGGAATATCCATCCCCTCGGGAATCCGTATATTCAGAAGATCTTGCCTCGACTGCTCTGCCAGCTTGGGAATCCGAGGATCGATGCCGGCATGAACCACGAGAAATCCATCACCCTTCAGGTAGAGTGGCCAGGACTCGATAAAACTCATCGATTTTTCAAAGCAGTCTCCGATCTGACGGATGGTCTGCTCATCAGAAGAGCTCGGTTTAGGCACCTCTCCGGCAATCCATCGGCCCAGCAACCGTGCTTCGTGATTTCCAAGGACACAGCGCAGGTTGGGAGTGCTCATCGCCCACTGCATGACCGAACGACTGTCCGGGCCCTTACAGATCAGATCGCCTACAGTGATGAGATCATCCTCTTTGGTAACTTCTGCGGTTTTGAGAAGCGTCTCCAACTCCGAAGCGCAACCGTGCACGTCGCCGATAATGATCGTTCTCCGATTCGCGCCAGTGCTACTAACTGAAGATGTAGAAATCGAGTTGTTCATCAAGCCAAGTCAAGCCGCGGAGTTAGAGGACTCAATTTCCGCCGAGATTCGCCGGCGGAGCTGCCCGCAAGCAGCGTCGATATCGTGCCCCTTTTCCCGGCGAATGGTAGCGGCAATTCCTCGATTGCGCAGGATAGAAAGGAACTCTTCCTGAACTGGCTCGGAGGGGCGTTTCCAAGGTAGACCCTCGACGGTGTTGTAGGGGATGAGATTGATCTTGGCACGGAGACCCCTCGCCCTCTCGGCAAGGAGCTTGGCCTCGGAGGGAGAGTCATTGACTCCTTCGATCAGGATGTACTCAAAGGTGATCATCTGTTTCTTGCGCTCGCTATAGTAGGCGCAGGCCTCCATCAACTCGGCGACCGGGTATTTCTGATTCACCGGCATGATTTCGCTACGGACAGAATCGCTCGCCCCGTGCAGTGAGATGGCCAGTCTTATCTGGAGAGGCTGATCCGCAAGTTCTCGGATTTGAGGAACAAGACCGCTGGTGGAGACGGTCATCTTGCGTGCACCAAGACCCCCTCCCCAAGGAGCGTTCAGGATGGAGACAGCCTTGAGCCAGTTCTTGTAATTGGCCATCGGTTCCCCCATTCCCATGAAGACAAGATTATTGATTCGCTCTCCGGAGATCTTCTCCGCGAGCAAAACTTGGGAGACGATCTCGTCAACTGACAGGTGGCGCTTCCATCCGTCCAGGCCGCTGGCGCAGAACTTGCAACCATAAGCGCATCCGACCTGGGACGAAACGCAGAGGGTTCGTCGGTCGGATTCCTCTCCATAGAGTGCTGGCGATGCAGGGATCAGCACTGCTTCGATCAACTCCCCGTCGTGGAGACGAAGAAGGAATTTGCGCGTCGTATCCTCCGAACCGCTCACGGTCACCACCTCGGGTAGGCGGATAGGATGTTTCTCGGCAAGTGCCGAACGCAGAACCGCAGGGAGATTCTTCATGGCCTCCCATGACTCGACGCGCTTCTCCCTCTCATACGCCCACTCCATGATCTGCTTGGCACGGTAAGCAGGCTGCTCCAGCGCGGTCAGGCTCTCCTCAAGATCCTCCAGAGTGAGGGCATGGAGCGGAATGGGTACAACAAGTTCGGGCATGATCGGGTATTCTCGAAAAAGGGAGAACTAAAGTGTGAGAGAAATTCATTGCCCTGCAAGCAGGGATTGCTACTATTTTCTGCTCTTCTGCCGTCACTTAAAAGGAGTCGCGGTAGGACGGATTGGCAACAATCTCTCCGTAGAAGTTATTCAATACATCATGACAACAACAATCGCTGAACTTCAGCAACTCATCGCAGCCTCGGTTAAGAACTACCGCGAAGGCAGCATCGTCAAGGGCCACATTCTCGAGAAGCGTCCCAAGGAATTCCTCATCGATATCGGCTACAAGTCCGAGGGTGTGGTTTCCGCATCGGAATTCGACAATCCCGAGGAGATCCAGGTCGGTGACGAGGTCGAGGTACTACTCGAACGTCTCGAAAACGACCTCGGCATGGTCATCCTCTCCCGACTGAAAGCTTCCCAGCGTCAGAACTGGTCGAAGATCGTCAAACTGTTCGAGGCAGAGGGCATCATCAAGGGCCGTGTCAAATCGGTCGTTAAAGGCGGTCTCATCGTCAATGTCGGCGTCGAGGCTTTCCTCCCCGCTTCCCAGGTGGACATCAATCCTCCCAAGGATCTCACCCAGTTTGTCGGCAATACCTACGACTTCAAGATCGTCAAGCTCAACGAGGATCGCAAGAACGTCGTCCTCAGCCGTCGTGAACTGATCGAGGCCGAGCGCAGTGAGCGCCGCCAGCAGTTCCTCGGCACCATGAGTGCCGGTGACAAGGTCGAGGGTACCGTCAAGAACATCACCGACTTCGGGGCCTTCCTCGATCTCGATGGTATCGACGGACTCCTTCATATCACCGACATGTCCTGGGCACGTCTCACTCACCCGAGCGAGGCAGTCAAGCCCGGCGACCGCCTCACGGTCGTGGTCCTGGAAATCAACAAGGACAAGGAGCGCATCTCCCTTGGCCTCAAGCAGCTTCAGTCCAATCCTTGGGATCGTCTCGAAGAGCGCTTCCCGATTGGCCAGAAGATCAAGGGCAAGGTTACCAATCTCATGCCTTACGGCGCTTTCATTCAGATTGAAGAAGGCATCGAGGGTCTCATCCACGTCTCGGAGCTCTCCTGGACCAAGCGCATCACCCGTCCTTCAGACGTCCTCACCCTTGGTCAGGACATCGAGGCCGTGGTTCTTGGAGTCAACAAGGAGGATCAGAAGATCTCCCTTGGCGTCCGTCAGCTTGAGCCGAATCCTTGGGATGAGATCGAGCAGCGTTATGTCATCGGCAAGCAGGTTCGCGGCCAGGTCCGCAACATGACCGCCTACGGCGCCTTCGTGGAGCTTGAGGAAGGTATCGACGGCATGGTGCACGTCTCCGATCTGAGCTGGAACAAGAAGATCAACCACCCGAGCGAAGTCCTCAAGAAGGGCGACGAGGTGGATGCAGTCGTCATCGACATCGACAAGGCCAATCAGCGTATCAGCCTCGGTGTCAAGCAGCTCGAGACAGATCCATGGAAGGAGATCGAGGGTAAGTTCAAGGTTGGCGATGTCGTCAAGGGAACAGTCTCCAAGATCGCCAACTTCGGCGCCTTCATCGAGCTCCCCGGAGCCATCGACGGACTCGTTCACATCTCTCAGATCACCGAGGATCGTGTCGAGAAGGTCAAGGATGTCCTCAAGGTCGGCCAGGAAGTCGAGGCCCGAGTCATCAAGATCGACAAGACCGAGCGTCGTCTCGGCCTTTCCATCAAGGCAACCGGCTACAGCGAGGAAGCGCTCCGCAAGGAGAGCGAGGCCCTCGAGTCCGTCAAGAGCGGCGAGGATATGGTCAGCTTCGGTGCAGCCCTCATGGCAGCCGAGGAAGAGTATCGTCCCGGTCAGGGCAGCAAGTAACCCTTCGCTAACCACACCATGTCACAGCCAGCAATCACTGCCTACCTCAAGACCTCCTGCGGTTGGAGCAAAGGAGTACGTGCCATCATGGACAAGTACTCCCTTCCCTACACAGAGAAGGACATCATCCAGAATCCGGCCTTCCGGTTCGAGATGGAGCAGCGCAGCGGCCAGTCGCTCTCCCCCTGCGTGGAGATCAACGGAGTCATGCTGCCCGACATCAGCGGTGAGGAAGTCGAGTCCTACCTTCTCGAGAAGGGCCTTGTATCAGCTAACGAGGTGAAGACCGACGTGCCGCTGAATGCCGCTTGCTCGGATGCCGAACACGCGGCGATGGCACAAGGCCTGGGCCAAGGGATCAAGATGAACCTCTGAGGTTTCCTCGATAACAAATCACAGAGAGCCGTGTCCGATAGGGCACGGCTCTTTTGCGTTACAGGGATTGTGAGTTTTTCCCGCAGAGGCGCGGAGGCGCAGAGAAAATAAAGGGAAGACTCACAGGGATAAAGGGGATGAAAGGGATGGGTAATCTCCCATCAAAGATCCATAAATGACTCAAGCCTTAATCCCCTCCATCTCCTTTATCCCTGTGAAATTGCCTCCACCTTGGGTTCGACCCAGCGAGCGAGCAGAATACACAACTCGTAGAGGACGACCATCGGGACGCCCATCAGGAGATAAGTCACCAGATCCGGTGACGGCGTGATGAAGGCCGCCACAGTGAAGATGGTGACGATGGCGGCGGAGCGCGTCTTGCGGAGCTTCTCAGCGGTGAGGAACCCGAGTTTCACAAGGGCCAGGACCACCATCGGCATCTCAAAGGCGACCCCGAAGGCGATGAGGAACTGCGTTGTGAAAGAATAGTACTCTCGCACGGTCCAGGTCGGCGTCCAATGCATGGCCTTGGCATCCTTGAAGAAGAAATCGAGCGTGCCGGGTAGCACCACCAGGTAGGCAAAGGAGATCCCCCCCAGGAAGAGGAAGAGGCCGAAGGCGGACACGGGGAGGAGGATCTTGCGCTCGGCGGGTTTGAGTGCAGGAAAGAGAAACTGGGCGAGGAAGAAGGTGATGAGCGGAAAGGAAATCACCAGTCCGGCATAAAAAGAAAGCTGAAGGGAAATGGTCATCGAATCCGCCACTCCCAGTGACTGAAGAGAGTTTGCGCGAACTGGGTCGACGGCGATGAGTGGACGTTGGATCACTGCGGCAAGGAGGTCCCGGAAGAAAAACGCCCCGACCATGGCTACTACAAGCGTCACTGCAATCCGGATGATCGTCACCCGAAGATCACCGAGGTGATCCATGAAGGGACGGGCTTTGTCCTCCTGCTCGCGGAAGGAGAAGATCTTGTTCAGTTCCATCCCTTGGGATCTTCCCTAATTTAGGATTTGGCGCCAGTGAGCAAGGCGGGCAGAGACATTCGCAGGTGACGGAGCACCGATGGCGGCACGGGCCTTCAGGGAGCGAATCGGATCAAAGATCGACTTCCATTCGTCCAAAAGCTGCGGGCAATGCTCGCGGATCACCTCCACGGGCAACTGGTCGATGGGAATGCCGGTCTTGGACGATTCGGCGGCAAGCTTGCCCACCAGATCGTGGGCGGTACGGAAGGGGACGTTCTTGCGGACCAACTCATCGGCCAGATCGGTGGCCAAGAGCGAGGGGTCACTTGCGGCCTTCGTTGCGGCCTCCTGATTAATCACGAGCGCGGCCATCATCTCGGCAGTCACCGCAAGAGCCATGCGGGCCGTATCCACGGAATCGAAGACGGCTTCCTTGTCTTCCTGAAGGTCTCGGTTGTAGGCCATGGGAAGTCCTTTGAGAACCGTCAGAAGACGGAAGAGGTTCCCGTAGAGTCGACCTGTTTTTCCACGGGTCAGTTCGGCGATGTCGGGATTCTTCTTCTGCGGCATCAAACTGGAGCCTGTGGAGTGTCGATCGCTCAGGCGGGCAAATCCGAATTCCGTGGTGGTCCAGAGGACCACATCCTCGGAGAGGCGTGAGAGATGCATTCCGGCGATGGCCAGAGTCGAGAGCAGTTCGAGAGCAAAATCACGGTCACTGACGCCATCGAGGCTGTTCTGAGTCACACGTGAGAAACCAAGTTCTTTAGCAATAGCCTCACGATCCAGAAGCAGGGTGGATGCGGCCAAAGCTCCGGATCCCAAGGGAAGCTCATCCATACGGAGAGCGACATCTCCCAAACGACCATAATCACGGTTGAGCATCTCCACATAGGCAAGGAGATGATGAGCCAGCGGTACGGGCTGTGCGCGCTGCAGGTGAGTGTAGCCAGGGATGAGAACCTCCTCGTTCGCCGAGGCCAGCCCGACAAGGGCAGTCTGAAGCGTGCGAACTCCCGATTGCAGGGCCGTAATCTCGTCACGGAGATACAGACGCAGGTCGGTCGCCACCTGATCATTACGGCTGCGAGCCGTATGAAGCTTGGCCCCCGCATCACCGATGCGGTTGGTCAGCTCCTTCTCGATATTCATGTGGATGTCTTCCAGATCAACGGAGAACTCAAACTTACCGGCGGCAATCTCCTCACCGATGGCATTCAGACCCTGCTCGATGGAGGAAAACTCGGCCTGCGTCAGGAAACCGGCTTTCAGGAGGGCACGGGCATGAGCCACACTTCCCCGGATATCATGACGGTAAAGCCTCCAGTCAAATGAGATGGATTCCCCGTAGTCCCTCAAGAGAGTGGATATTGATTCCTCAAAACGGCCGTGTCGCATTACTTGGTTCTAGCGGTTTTTCTCTACCGCGGAAGCAAGAATACCCCCCTAAAACGGCTTGAATGAAAAAAAGTGTCAGGGAACTACGGCAAGAGAGAGCTGGCTGCCGTTGCTGCATTCCTGCCCTGGCGGGGTTCGCCGGTCTTTCATCCATAGCCCCTGACGCGTGCAAACTACTCCAAGGAAGAAGGTAAAACAATCATGGAAACATCTTTTTGCTACTTGAGAAATGAATTCAAACCCCTTAATGGTATTCGCTCCTCTTAGTCCCCCCTTAATGCAAAAAATCCTACTTATTCTGGCTGCGGTTCTTTCTCTGGCTGCAGCAGCTTTAGGTTACCTGAACCGTAGCAAGCTTGTTGAAGCCAAAAACACCGGCGATTCTTATAAAGAGCAAGCAGAGAAGGCAAACAAGAGCCTGACCACCGCCCTAGCAGACGCTAAGGAAAAAACCGAAAAGCTCGCGCTCTTCAGTAGCGACCAAGAGAAGCTTGCCTCAGAAAATACCGATCTTAAGGCACAGATTGCAAAGTCCTCGAGTAACGCTGCAGATGTGCAGAAGCAAATTTCAGACAGGGATGCCACCATCGACCAGCAAAAGACTGACATGGCTGCCAAGGATGCTCATATCACCGACTTGGAGGCGAAAGTGAATTCCACGGCCAAACCACCCGTTGATCCTTCCGATGATCTCAAGAGGCAAATTGAAGAGAAGGATATCCTAACCACCAGCCTTCAGACAAAACTTAAGGATCAGGAGAGCCAACTAGCTGCTCTTAAGGAAAGGGAAGCCCAGCGCCGCAGTAAGTCGATGCGTAGTGGTCTGGAAGGACGCATTCTGGCCGTGAATCCCTCCTGGAATTTCGTGGTCCTGAGCCTCGGGGACCGCAATGGCGTGGTGAACAATGCCGAGATGCTTATCAAGCGCGGATCCCAGTTGATCGGCAAAGTGCGTATCACCTCCGTAGAACCCTCCACCTCGATTGCCGACATCGTCGTTAACAGCGTCCGTGGCGGACTGAGCGTTCAACCTGGTGACACCGTCATCTACTCGGGCCCGGGTGACGATTCATCTGACAACAAGACAAATCTATGAACCGATTCGGGATTCTCCTGATTCTCTCCACGCTGCTTCTTGCGGGATGCGCAACAGCCCCAAGTACCGATATCACGACGCCCGAAAGTTCAGCCGTGAGCGCTATCCCTTGGAATAAGCCGGCAAGTTGGGAAGGGTCGGGAGCCTTGGGTGGCTTCATGCCTCAGGGCGGTCGTTGAAGTTAACCCTGCAGATTCTACTGCCCTTTCCTGCACGCAGGGTGCTTCTTTTGATAGTTGAAGCGGACATTTTAGGCTGAGTTCATCGCAGATCACAAACCATGCGCATTTTAGCAGTCGATCCATCCCTTCGCGGCACCGGATTTGCGATTTTAGAAGAGATCGGAACCCGGATCCGTTGTCTCGAATACTCTGTGATCAAGAATCACCCCTCCCTTTCACAGGAAGGATGCCTCGTCGCCATCTACGAGGCCCTGAGCGTGGCGATCGAGAAACACCAACCGACGGCGCTGGCGATCGAGAAAGTCATCTTCGTCCAGAGTTACGCCACGGCGATCATTCTGGGTGCAGCACGTGGAGTTGCTGTTCTAGCTGCTGCCCAACGGGGACTCTCGGTCCATGAATACCCTCCCAAGCGCGTGAAACAGGCAGTGGTGGGTAAGGGAGCCGCCGCTAAAGAGCAGGTCGCCTTCATGATCCGGGCACTTCTTGGCCTAACGGAAACGCCTCCCAGTGATGCCGCTGATGCCATCGCGATTGGTCTGACCCATCTCCGGACAGCTGCTTCACCTGTATCGAAGGCCAATCTGGCTGCTCTAGCAGGACTGACCACATCACCTAAGCGAAAATAGGAAATGGGCATGAGGATCGAACCGAGCTGGCTTGGAAGGCTCTCCTATGAGGAGGGACTCTCTCTTCAGGAATCCTTGGTTCAGGAAAAGATAGAGGGAAGTGTCACGGACCATCTGCTTTTACTGGAACATGAGCCCGTCTACACCATGGGGCGCACACGTGATGAATCTAGCCTCAGAGAGGAAATCACTCTCCCCTACCCGATCCATCGTACAAACCGGGGTGGCCAGGCCACCTATCACGGTCCAGGCCAGTTGGTAGGCTATCCCGTGCTTGATCTGGGTCTCTTTGATCGGGATCTGCATGCCTACCTGAGATTTCTCGAAGAGGTTCTCATCACTCTCCTCTCGCGCCACGGCATAACTGCTGGACGACTTGAAGGAAAAACCGGGGTCTGGGTGAGTGATCGCAAGATCGCATCGCTTGGAGTGGGTGTTCGGCGATGGGTCTCGATGCATGGATTTGCGATCAATATCTGCGGCGATCTGAGCGCCTTCAGTCATATCACCCCGTGCGGTCTTCCCGGGGTCATGATGACATCCCTAGAAGCGGAGGGAGCAATCGGCGTGACAGTAGAATCCTGCGCCACGGAAGTAGCTGAAATCTTTAACGAACTACTCCAGAAAGATTCTCCCGCAGAGGCGCAGAGGCGCGGAGGCGGAGAGAAGCAATGGGGGAACCAAGAGGCACGCAAGCCTAGTGTGATGGGCGCTTCTGAATTAAGCCCACCACGCTTGATTGGGAATATCTGATGATAAGAAAGGCCTGAAGAGACTTCTTACAGCCTATGCTCCATTCTCCCTCAGCGCCTCTGCGCCTCTGCGGGAGATCCATCTCCAGATTCCTCAGATCTTCAGTCTAAGGAAATTGGCCAGGAGCTCCTTGCCGTGGGTTGTTAGGATTGACTCGGGATGGAACTGGACCCCCCAGAGCGGTAGTTCCTTGTGGCGAAGACCCATGATTTCTCCTTCCGCGGTCTCTGCCGTGATCTCGAGACAGTCTGGAAAGCTCTCCCTGCGTATGAGCAGGCTGTGATAACGGGTTGCCTCGAAGGGATTTGGCAGTCCGGCAAATAAATCCTTCGAGTTGTGAAGAATCGGGGAGGTCTTGCCGTGCATCAGGCGTTCTGCTCTCACCACTTCACCTCCATAGACATCACCCATGCACTGGTGCCCTAGGCAGACTCCGAGAATAGGATACCGTCCCGCTAGAGTCCTTATCACCTCGGAACTGATACCGGCTTCCTTCGGGGTGCAGGGACCGGGAGAGATGCAGATCCGGTCAGGTGAGAGTGTTTCAATTTCCGAAATCGTGATCTGGTCGTTGCGGCGAACCACGGGATCCGCACCGAGTTCCCCGAAGTACTGGACAAGGTTGTAGGTGAAGGAATCGTAGTTATCGATGACAAGGATCATGACTATGAGGGGTTGGAAAGAGTCGATGTTGCCAGATCGACAGCCCGGATGACTCCCATCGCCTTATTGACGGTTTCATCGAACTCGGCCGCAGCCTTCGAATCTGCCACAATACCGGCGCCGGCCTGGACATAGGCAATGCCTTCTTTCAGCAGAACAGTCCTCAGGGCGATGCAGGAATCAAGCTCCCCATTGAATCCGAGGTATCCCACCGCCCCGGCATAACTGCCGCGCGCAGTCGGCTCCATCGTCGCAATGATCTGCATGGCGCGCACCTTCGGAGATCCGCTGACTGTACCGGCAGGAAAAGTAGCCCGCAGAACATCCAATGGGGAATGGTTTCCGGAGAGCTTGCCGACCACATTGGAGACGATATGCATCACATGACTATAACGCTCGACTGTCATGAAGTCGGTGAGAGACACGCTGCCAAATTCTGAGATGCGCCCGACATCGTTCCGGGCAAGATCGACAAGCATGAGATGCTCGGCCCGCTCCTTGGGGTCTTCAAGTAGCTCGAGGCAGAGAGCTTCGTCAGCTTCCGGCGTGGCACCGCGCTTGCGTGTCCCAGCGATGGGTCGGATCTGAACATTTCCGTCCGTAACCTTGACATGAATTTCCGGGGAACTTCCCACGAGCGAAAATCCACCAGGCAGACGCATGCAAAACATGTAGGGCGAGGGATTGATGAATCGGAGAGCCCTGTAGAGATGAAGAGGCTCTCCCTCGTAAGGGATCGCGAAGCGCTGAGAGAGGACAATCTGAAAGATATCCCCTGCGCGGATGAACTCCTTGGCGTCCTCGACCGACTTTTCAAAAGCCTCCCTGCTCATATTGCTGGAAACGGGCAGGCATTCCGCATCTCCCGCGGCGGGAAAGGGCGACATCGCAAGCGGCAGGGCAAGTTTTGCAAGGAGTGTGGAGATTCGTTGCATGGCTTCGCGGCGAGATTCCTCGACTCCGAGTTCGCCTGGAAAGGCACACGCCACCACCTTGATCCTCCTTGCTTTGTGGTCAAAGGCCACCACGGTGTCGGCAATCATGAAAAGCATCTCGGGAACCGCTAGATCATCTTGTGAAGCAGCAGGAACGGAGGGCTCGAATCTTCGTACGGCCTCGTATCCGAGATAGCCGACCGCTCCGCCGGTGAATCCCGGCAGCTGCGGATGAACCGCACACTTGTATGCCGACATCAGCGTCTCGAGTTCCTTAAGAGGATCTGGAGCCTTCCAGGACCGCGTACCGTTGCGATCGGTCAGCGTTATTGTCTCTCCATGGGAGGAGATCACCGCACGGGCACCGGAACCGACAAAGGAATAGCGTCCCACCAAATCGCTCTTCTCGGCAGATTCCAGAAGAAAGGACGATTCCTCGGAGCCAAGTTTCGAGAGAACGGAAAGAGGGGTTTCACTATCGGCAATCAGTTCGATCCACACAGGCACAACCGAATGAGTCACAGCCTCTGCGGCAAACTCCTCAGCGGAAGGAAACACCCCCCTCAAGTCTGGAAAATCATTCTTCCGGTCTGTCTTCATTTGAAAAAAAGGGTGCTGTTGACGGAGTGGGCGTGCAATGAGGAAATGCTACTATTTACCCCGCTTGAAGTGCGCGACCTCACGGTCTGTCTCCCGCTGCTCGGCTTTCTTTTTGAGATCCTGGCGCTGATCAGCGGCATGCTTTCCCTTAGCCAGACCGATTTCGACCTTCACGCGCCCTTTCTTCCAGTAGAGGCGCAGCACGGGCAGGGCCAGTCCCTTGCGGGTAGTCTGCTCAAGCATCCTGAGAATCTCGACCTTGTTTAGCAAAAGCTGCCTGGGGCGTTTGGGATCATGGGTTGAGTGGCTGGCCTTCTCGTAGACTTGGATCGTGGCCTCATAGAGAAACACCCCACCCTTCTCAACTTTTGCATAGCATCCCAGAAGATCAGCCTTGCCTGCTCGCAGCGACTTGACTTCGGTTCCGACAAGAGAAATGCCGGCTTCAAACTTCTCAAGGATCTGGTAATCCCTGAGGGCTTTGCGGTTGGTGACGATGTCAGAACCCATGCTTGGAGTGAGCAAACATCCGTTTCAAAGCCCGTCATGTGGCATTCGATAACACCGAATGCCAGCGCGTGTTGCTTTAGGCCGCCTGTAAGGTTTCCGAATCCGAAGTAAGCTCTGTGGAGAGCTTACCTGCTGCAATTTCAGCTAGGGCAATGTCTGCAAGTCCCATCTGAAGGTCCACTTCGATCATGGGGCGGCTTCCGGCGGAGAGCTCGCGCAGACGCTTGCTCACCATGTTGACGAGCTGCTGCTTGTTTGTAATGACCTTGGAGGCCTCTTCGATGTAGTGGGTGTTCATGGAAAGTGTGAAAATTGGCTCCAGCGGTAGGACTCGAACCTACGACCAATCGGTTAACAGCCGACCGCTCTACCACTGAGCTACGCTGGATCAATGGAACAAAAAATCAAACACCGACACCTCCCCTGCTGCAATCAAAAAACATCTCGTAGAGAGTAAAAAACGGAGCCCCCTCAGGGAGCTGACAGTATATTTTCAAGGCATTCCATGATCTCGGAAGACGTATGGGCCTCGTGCCATTGCTTATCGCTTGGTGATTCCTTGGGAAGGATCCAGTGCTGACGATTGCTCCTGGTCCAAGGTGCGAACATCCCCTGATGGAGACCCGAGAACAGAATTAAGGTTCGGCAATCCAGGGCCGTCGCGCCATGGGCTGCGGCGGTATCGACGGTGAATACACAATCAGCACCAGCAAGGAGATTGATGAATCCCTGCAGATCCTCGGGAATCAGGACAGTAATCTTGATCCTCGTCTCAGGAAGGGCCTTTCGGATCATTATTCCAAAGGCTTCCAAGGATTGCCGTTGATCCGGGGAGCCTGTCAGCACAAGGTCCCGAAGCCTTCCCCCCCGTCCTTGAGCATCCAGAAGGACAAAGAGCTCGATCCAGCGATGCTCTGGAAAGTTTTTCCAGATGTCACTGGAGTATGGAGCACAGACAAAGTAGCGGGAGTCGATCGGGGAAGAATTCACCGCTTTCAGTTCGGGCCAGATCTCACTTGGATCAACGTTTCGGCTAAGGGCCGCCGAGACAAGCAAACGATGTGCTTCTAACTCACTCGGAATCCCGGGTCTTGCCTCGGGATAATACGCGATCTCCGTGGAAAAAATGGCATTCATTGATTGCTCCGTCCAGCGCCGGACCCGACGCCCATTTCCTAAAAGAAGATTCGAGGCCATGAACCTCCTTCCAGACCGCACGCTGTAGAAAAGAAAGCTCTGCAGATAGTCCCGCATATGACGCAGGGAGATCGCTGTATCCACTCGTGTCCCTAGGAGTTTGATCCACGAGGGAAAACAGCGAAGGCAATTGGCAACAAAGACATTCAGAATGACCCGTTGCTTCCGGATGGGAAGAATCACGATCTCTGCCTTGGGAAATTGACCTCTCACAACCGACTCTAGGAGTGGGAGTACTGCTATGGTCAGATTCTCCTCACCAAACTCCCGCGCCATGAGACGCACTACTCCCGAGGCCAGAAAGAAATCTCCGATCCCGTCAGGCTTGAGGATAAAACAGCGAGGCACCTTCAGTGAAAGGCGATTAACCGTTGGTGTCTTGAGTCGCGTTGCGTTGGCGCTGCAACCAGACCTTGGAGACGCTTTTAATGCGAGTGAGCAGATAATAAACGGTCTGACTTCTAAGACGGACAAGCTCAGCGCCGACGATCTTCGGAACAAAATCCGCAGGAATTTCCAGGATGTCCGCTGGGGAAACTCCCTCAAGCCCCTTGCAGAGGATTGAACTCATGGCCCGTGTCAGCGTCTGGACCTGGGGACCAAGAGATATTCTGAAGTGGGCTCCTCCCTGATCGTCGAGACGGAGATAGATCGCCACGGTGTCGGTGCACTCCTCGTCCTTGCGCACATCCTCAAGATCAAACGTCTCCCCATCTCTCGGTTCCTGGGACCTTGCCTGATCGGCATAGGCGATCAAGGTCTCGCGTTTCTCCGCGTCGGGAAGACCAGAAAAAAGCTCGATGATCGCGGATAGCTTCGAGGGATAAGACATCGCAAGGATCCTAGAGGGACTTTTCGATTGGCGCGCCGACACGATTCCCCCACTCCGTCCAGGAGCCGTCGTAGTTCCGCACCTTATCAAATCCCAAGAGATAGTTCAGCACGAACCACGTGTGACTGGATCGTTCGCCAATCCTGCAATACGCGATGATCTGGTCATCGGGCTTGAGACCAAGATCGGTCTGGTAGATCTTGCGGAGTTCCTCGGCACTCTTGAAAGTCGCGTCGTTATTCACGGCTTGCTTCCAGGGGATACCATAGGCTCCAGGAATATGACCACCTCGTAGCACTCCCTCCTGGGGATATTCCGGCATGTGGGTCACCAGTCCCTTGAATTCTCCCGGGGAGCGGACATCGATCAGAGGAAGGTTGCCACGGCTCTGGGCAAGGGCGTCGTCATAAAAAGCGCGAATTTCGGCATCACGTCGCTTCGAGGGCGCTGGATAGTCCGTCTTCTCATAATGGGGAACTTCACGGGTCAGCGGTCTGCCCTCTTCGATCCACTTGTCGCGTCCTCCGTCCATGATCTTGACCTTCTCATGACCGAAGAGGCGGAAGACCCAGAGGGCATAGCAGGACCACCAGTTGGATTTATCACCGTAGAAGATGCAGGTTGTTTCCGGGGTGATCCCATTCCTCGAGCAGAGAGCCGCAAAGGCCTCGGGCTGGATATAATCACGAATCGTGTGATCCTGCAGATCGCGCTGCCAATCGATATGCACGGCTCCCGGAACATGCCCCATATCATAAAGAAGGATATCCTCGTTGCTCTCGATGATTCGGATGCCGGGATCCTTCAGATGGTCGGCCATCCATGACGTTGTGACTAGTGCATCGGGATGCGCGTAATTGCTATCTATACTCATCTTATCTTTTTAAACGCTTACGGCAATGGGGTCAAACCCCCTCCTCGATTGGCAAGAAACAAAAAAACGGGCGCCGAATTTCTTCGGCGCCCGTATCCTCGGGGAGGAAACTTTTGGAAACGCTTATTTCTTCTTCTTTAGGAGAGGAAGACCGGTGCGCTCGTTCTCGGAGATTTCATAACCTGCGGGAAGTGCATCGATAGCACCTTCCTTGGCCTCACCACCGAAGTAGTAAAGGGTCACTTTCTGACCGCCACGAAGCTCCTGGAGGCGTTGATGAAGGAAATAGGTTTTGCCGCTTTTCTTGCTGACTGCGCTGAATGACATGGTATTGGATCCTTTCTTTGGTTGGGGGTTGTTTGATGGTGATTGGTTAAATAATCTTGCTTAGATAAGCCCAGCTTTCGAAAGAGTGGCGTGAGCACCGTTCTTCGAAATGGTTTTCAGGGCACGGGCCGTGACCTTGACCGTCACAAATTTTTTGAGTTCGGGAACCCAGATCCGCTTGTTGCGAAGGTTCGGGGTAAAATAACGGGCCGTCACTGCAGTGACGTGCATGCCGATACCCCCTTTTTTCTTGGCGAGACCTCTGCGGTGAATTTTAGAACCGCGCACGGGACGCGAACCGGTAATGGAGCACTTTCTAGACATAATGAAATTAGTTGAGTCGTTTATATGGTCAGTTGTCACCCTCGGGGTCAAGGATTTTTGAGGCGATTTTCGCTTTAGGAAAGCGTTGCCGCGAGAATTTCTTCCTGCCTGGCGACCAACTCGGAGATCCCGCGGCGTCCATAATCCAGCATCGTGGCTAACTGGGCATCCCCAAAGACATTCTCCTCACCGGATGCCTGCAACTCAATGAACTCCAGATCTCCTGTCATCACGAGGTTGAGATCGACTTCGGCATCCCTATCCTCGGGATAATCCAGATCGAGGAGAACCTCGGAATTGACGACGCCAACACTCACGGCCGCGATCTGTCGCGACACGGGACTCTTGGCAAGTTTCCCCTCCTTCACCAGTTTGTTGCAGGCAAGAGCAATGGCGACGCTGGCACCGGTGATGGATGCCGTACGTGTCCCTCCATCGGCCTGAAGGACATCGCAATCAACCCAGAGAGTTCGGGAGCCCAGACCCTCAAGGTCGATTCCAGCGCGAAGGGATCTGCCAATGAGTCTCTGAATCTCCGTTGACCTTCCGTCGATCTTACCGCGGGAGCTATCGCGCTGCTTTCTCGGTGCGGTAGAATAAGGAAGCATTGAGTACTCAGCGGTCAGCCAACCCCCTGTGACACCCTGCTCTTTCATCCAGCGAGGCACTCCCTCCTCAATGCTGGCGGCGCACAGAACCTGAGTGCGCCCGAAGGAAATCAGCACAGAGCCGGAAGCTTGGGGCGCGATGCCGGTCTGAAAGGTGACTTCCCTGAGTTTGTCGGAAGCCCTGTTGTTGGAGCGTGAGCGTGCAGTCATGGAGGCGGAGAGTTAACTCTGCAGGCTCGGAGATCAAGAAGATCCTGTTCCGAATTACTTGAGGGTAGGATTATCTCGGATTGGCTGATGAGCACCAAGTGCAGGAAGCACCCTTGTCTGAATCATCTTTGCCATCGAGGGATCACCGGAATGCTCATAGGCGGATGCCGCCATTGTGGCAACCCGAGCGGCTTCATCAAAAGTGCCGCATTCGGCTAAGGCCGCGGCATACGTGAGAAGAAAGAGTGGAACCTGCGCGTTCGTCGCTTCCACGATCTGTTTGGAAAGGGCCGCAGCTTCCTGCCCATTGCGGACCGTGCCGTCGGGGTGCGTTGCAAGCAACCATGCCAACGAGCGCTGGTCCTGCAGGTCACCCGGGTCGATCTGCATCGCAAGTCGGTAAACTTGAGCTGCCTTTGCCGCTTCGCCATTCATCAGCAGGGCTGCCGCAAGATTCCGTGCGGCCCCAGTTGTCGCCCTCACCTGGAGGGACTGCTGGAACTCCTGGATAGCTTCCTGACGGCGTCCCATCTTCAAGAGGGTGAGGGCCATGTCGTTGTAGGCCTCGGCATTCGAGGGGCGCAGATGGATCGCCTCCACAAACTCCTTCAAAGCATCGGGAAGTTTCCCCTGGGCATCCAGCGTGCAGGCATAGTTATGTCGGGACTTCCAGCTGGTGGGATTGCGGGCCAACGTCGCAGGAAAGAAAAACTCGCCGGCTTCCCATTGCGGCATCTGAAGCAGCGACAAGATTGTCCAAAAGGGAAGAAAAACAGCTGCCAGAAGAATGGCAATCCGGGGACGTGCATCGCTGATCAGCATGGCAAAGGCCAGTGCCGGCCCCAGCATGCCGAGATAGAGATATCGGTCGCTAACCGTTGATACTACCTGGAAGTTGAAAGGGATAAGACCCAGCGTTGGAAGAACTCCGATGACCATCAGCGTGGCCGGAAGCAGGTAAGGACGGAGTTTTTTGAAGAATGCCAGCAGGAGCGCAAGGAGCGTTGGAATCAGCCAGCTCCAGTAGAGAACGCCTGCCTGCATCAGGGAGTTAGGGGAACGCCCATAATCAGCACACAGCCCCCAGGGGTCCGCAGGCCAGAGAAGTTTCCAGATGTAAAAGGAGACCGCGTCACCAGCCACCAGAGGCCTCGCCCAGAGAGGCACCAGTGAACGAGCAAGTTCCGCAGCCGGCTGTGCCTTGGACGTCATCATCACCTCCAGAAGAGCTACAATGAACCAGGGAATCAGCCAGAGAAGGGGCTTGAGCGAACGTCCCCTGAGCCGTAGAAGCCAGAATCCGCAGAGAAGTGCCAGAGCTGGCGTAACGACGCTCCCCGGCTTGGAACCGAAGGCCAAGAGCAGTAGAAGGGTGGCCGCAGCGTATCGGAAGACCTGACGGGCATACCTTCCGGAGTGATCAAGCCATGAAAGGAAAAGAGCCAGGGCAGCAAGAGAAAATGCACCACCCAGAAGGTCTCGCAATCCCGAGACCCAAGCGACCGCCTCGACCTGGATCGGATGAAGACCGAAGGCAAGGGCTCCAGCAGCAGAAGCCAGAACGATACGTGGTGAAGTAATCGAATCAGTAGAACAGCGCGCACCCAGCATTCTACGAACAATGAGAAAAACCATGCCGGTTGAGAGGAGGTGAATGCTAAGATTCGTTCCATGGAAAAGTGCGGCATTGATCGGCCCAAAACTGATGCATGTACCTGCCGCGATACGTGAGAGGGCGACAAGTCCCGCCCAAATGGAATAGGTGACGGGAATGTAGAGTTGCTGGAAGGGAGCCTTCCAAAAAGTGGCAATGCTTCCCCACGCAAGCGGAGCATAGAGGGGATTCCGATGGATATTGGTGTCGTCGTCCCAGAACGGCAGGAAATGGAAGCTCAGGACCTGAGCGTAGGTGGCAGCCACCGTAAGGAGCACAAGTCCGAGGAGAAGGCTTGAAAACCAAGGCCTTGAAGATATCCGAACAAGAAACGACCGTAGAATACTCATCATTGACCCGAGATCCATACAGTCGGAGGAGTCCGGTTGGCGAGCACCCGTTCCTCAACTCCTTTTAACCCGGCATTCGGTGCCGGATCGGGAATAGCAATGAAATCCGCAAGAGCTCCCGGTGAAAGCTCCCCCAGCATTCCGGCGCGTCCGATCGCGGCAGCGGGGGCTGTCGTCACCATGCGAATAATTTCGCTCGGATCCAGCATGGGGAAAGATTCGGACAGAGTCCTCATTTCGGCAAACATATTGAGATCCTGATTGCTTGCCAGACTGTCAGTTCCCAAGAGGAGAGGAATCCCGCTTTCTCGGAAGAAATTCAGATCAAAGGGGGGGCGTTCGAAAAACGCATGGGTCCTAGGGCAATGCACCACGGGATAACGTCCGGCCGTACGTTTCAACAAATCCCGGTCTTTACTATCGAGCTGATTCATGTGAACGAGTATCGATCCCTCGGGAACAAGCTCCCTCCCCAGCACTGCTTGAATAGGGGTCATTCCCACACAATCCTCCATCGGACGACCAATGGAGCGTAAAAATTCGTAGAGAAGCCCGTCACCCGTCGTAAACATACTCATTTCCTCCTCGGACTCGGCCAGATGCGTGCAGAGTGGAAGCTGATATTTGAGAGCATAGGTCGAGGAGAGTTCGTAAAGCTCGCGGGAGACGGTATAGGGAGCGTGGGGCGAGATCCCGAATCCTCCTAACCCCTCACCCGCTTTCTCGAGAAAATAGATTGCCCCTGCCAAGGCCTCTGCTGATTGGAGGCGACTCCTCACATCCATCACTTCGAGGAACCACCAAACCCTGATCGGGGATTCGGGAAGAAAGGGCACCAACTCTGGAAGGGACTCTATATTCAGGACCGTAGTACAGCCCCACTGATGAAGTTCCTTCAATCCAGCTGCTATTGCATCCAGATAATCCCTCTGGTCCAGAGAGCGACGCATGGCATTAAGACGCTGGATCCACTCGGCAAACGAGCCTCCTCCAAAGAGGGCGCTCCGCATCATCGTGTAGTCGAGATGGCAATGGGCGTTGATCAGCCCGGGCATTAGGATTACCTCCCCGAGATCTTCCTGCGAGGCGCCGGGATACTCCTGAACCAGATCCTTCCAGGTACCCACGCCAAGGATCTTATCACCCCTCACAGCAAGCCCTCCATCCGAGATATCAGGCGAACTTACCGGAAGCACGCTTGTTGCCCTGTAGAGCCTTATTGCTTCTGAGGCAGGCATGGCGTGTTAGAGACTAATCCTTTCGTTCTTGGTTTCTTTGTCCTTAAACCTCTCTCCTCAGTCCTTCTTGGGAAGGTTACCCTTGGCAATCGGACGTGCGGCCGCGACCACCAGATTACAGAGTTCGCGGCAGATCAGCGGAATTCGGTCAGTGGGAAGCATGTCAAGGGAGAGCTTCTCGGCAGGAAAACCTGAGAGCGGTTCACTGGGAGCCAGATCCCACAGAATGGTACGTAGGCATCCTCCGTCGGAGGTGCAGCACTTCGCCACAAGCTCCTGGGCTTGATCGGGCTTCAATAATTGCGTGATCCGGTACATTCCCGTCTGGCGGTCCAAGGTCTGACGAAGGCTCGTAGGCTGAAGGGACCCGTTGAGGAAAGAAAGCCAGAGCCCAAGAGCTGCAGGATAAAAATATTCGATCGCACGTTCCATCTCCTCGAGTGAGCCAAGCTTGAGTAGCCAGCCACGCCTCAGGTTCGGTGCCGTTTTCAGGGGGCGGAACTCTTCTTGGTCATTATAACGCGCAATAAGCCTCGCATCAGTGGCTGCGTTAAAGAAATCAAGGTCTTCACGATCAGCGTCCTCGACGTGACGCAATGTAAAGTCGGAGCGCAGAAGAATCTGGCCGATCAGAAAGCGGCCCGATTCCAGACACTGGGCCAGCAACTCACAGCAGGTTGAGGGGGCAACTGGCATCTGCCCTTAACAAGAAATAAGGGTAAGGGATAAGGATCCCTTACCGATGAGAACGACGTTTGACGTGAAGTTGCGCGAAGGACCTAAGCAGGGAGGCCTGCACTGTGGCAAGTTCCTCACCGGAGAGAACCTTGTCGCGCATTTCCTGTTCGGCACGGGCTACCGCTTCTTCGGCGGCCTTCTCGTCGATCTCCGCCTCGACGATCGCCATATCTGTTAGAATGGAGACACGATCCGGTAGGACCTCCAGGAAGCCACCGCCCACGGCGAAGGAGAGTTCGCCATCTTCTGTGGTTACAATGACCTCCCCAGGAATAATTTCCGTCATGAGAGGCATATGGTCCGGCAGGATGCCGAGACCGCCTTCCACCCCGGGAGCAATCACCATCTGCGCACTTCCCGTGAAAACGCGAGCCTCCGGAGTGACGATCTCGAGTTGGAGTGAGCTCATTTAGGAATTCTTGGACGCTGCAATAACCTGGTCGATTCCGCCCTTCATGTAGAAATCACCCTCGGGAATCTCATCCATTTTTCCTTCAAGGATCTCCTTGAATCCACGGATCGTGTCGGCGATCGCCACGTACTGTCCTTTGGAACCAGTGAAGATTTCAGCAACGTGGAAAGGCTGGCTGAGGAAGCGCTGGATCTTTCGCGCGCGATAGACGGTCAGCTTATCCTCGGGGGAAAGCTCGTCCATGCCGAGAATGGCGATGATGTCTTGGAGATCCTTGTAGCGCTGGAGCACCTTCTGGACGCCGCGGGCAACACCATAATGCTCCTCACCGACGATCTCTGGGGCAAGAGCCTTGGAGGTCGAAGCGAGAGGATCAACGGCAGGATAGATGCCAAGTTCTGCGATGGAACGCTCGAGAACGATCGTCGAATCCAGGTGGGCAAATGTATTGGCGGGGGCGGGATCGGTCAGATCGTCCGCAGGGACATAGACGGCCTGGAAGGAGGTAATAGACCCATCCTTGGTCGAGGTGATGCGCTCCTGGAGAATGCCCATTTCTGAGGCCAGCGTCGGCTGATAACCGACAGCACTTGGCGTGCGGCCAAGCAGCGCGGAGACCTCGGATCCGGCTTGCGAAAAGCGGAAAACATTATCAACGAAGAGCAACACGTCCTGGTGTTTCTCATCACGGAAGTATTCGGCCATGGCCAGGGCCGTGAGGGCGACCCGAAGACGCGCTCCGGGGGGCTCGCTCATCTGTCCGTAGACAAGGCCCACTTTGGAACCCTCTTCCAGGAAGATGAAGTTGCCATCGGCATCCTTGACCGGGTGACCCTTTTCATCTTTCTGGACCGCAATAACTCCGGACTCGATCATTTCACCGTAGAGATCGTTTCCCTCACGGGTACGCTCACCGACACCAGCGAAGATGGAATAACCACCGTGGCCCTTGGCGATGTTGTTGATGAGCTCCATGATGACGACAGTCTTTCCAACACCGGCGCCGCCGAAGGCACCGACCTTGCCGCCCTTGGTGAAGGGACAGATCAGATCAATGACCTTGATGCCAGTTTCCAAAACCTGTGCCTTGGTATCCTGATCGACAAGAGGAGGAGCACTGCGGTGGATGGGAAGATACTTGTCCGCCTTGACGGGGCCTCGCTCGTCACAGGGCTCTCCAAGGACATTGAAGATGCGGCCGAGAACGCCTTCACCGACAGGGACCGAAATTGGCTTACCCAGGGATCGGACAGGCATTCCGCGCTTGAGTCCCTCGGTCGAAGACATGGCGATGGCGCGCACCCAGTTCTCTCCAAGGTGCTGCTGGACCTCCAGGGTCACTTTGGCCGGATTGCCGTCGACCGTGTAGTCGACCTCAATGGCGTCATAAATCTTGGGCAGTTTGCCCTCCTTGGTGTTGAACTCGGCATCGATGACCGGGCCGATGATTTGAACGATGGTGCCTGTGTTGCTCATGAGCTTTTTTGTTGGGGTTATTGAATTTGGAAAGGTTTGTTTCGGACTCTCGAGGGCTTAAGTTTTTAGCTTTTACGCAAGAGCCATCTGGGCGGTTGTGATTTCGAGAAGTTCGGTGGTGATGCTGGCCTGACGGGCCTTGTTGTACTCAAGAGTGAGATCCTTCACGAGGCTCTTCGCATTGTCGGTCGCGCTCTTCATCGCAACCATGCGGGCGCT
Source organism: Verrucomicrobiota bacterium (assembly GCA_021413925.1). Taxonomy (NCBI): domain Bacteria; kingdom Pseudomonadati; phylum Verrucomicrobiota; species Verrucomicrobiota bacterium. Next base: position 154,519 of record JAIOPL010000004.1, on the reverse strand, counting down.
CTGTTCCGAAGCTCGGGCATCGAGGATCATCTGGAACACCTCGAAGTGAAAGTAATAGGGAAGAACGGAATTGAGGACTTCATCCGCATTCGGTTCGAACAGAAACTGGGCTCCCGTTGTTGCCGTTGCCTCTATAGCCACCTGTTCACTAACCGATTGGGATACTCCTGCGGCTTTGTCATCCGTGATGGGAAGTAGAGTAACCAGGAGCGGCTTCTGAACCAGCGTGTTAACGAACTTCGGATAGAGCACCTCCACGCGGTCGACTTCACCGGAGAGGAACTTCTCCAAGCAGAATTTAGAAATCGCTTTTGTCTGAAGGAAGGTTGGATTGTCGGGCAGTGCAAAATCAGCGATCATGTTGCGCCCTGTTCTTGCCAGAAAAGAGGCTCCCTTCTTTCCGGAGGCAACGAAGAGAGTCTTCTCCTGGTCGAGTAGCATCGCCTCTCGAAGCACGTTGGTATTAAGAGCGCCGCAGAGCCCTTTGTCAGAGGTGACAAGCAGGACCAGCGTCTTCTTCACCGGCCGGACCTCCAGCAGTGGATGGAAGTCCGCGCTCACCATGTCCCGCAGGGAAACAAGGACCCTGTTGAGAACCAGGGAGTAGGGATGTCCAGCCATGGCAGCCTGCTGAGCCTTGCGCATCTTGGATGCGGCGACCATCTGCATTGCCTTCGTAATCTGGGCAGTGTTCTTGACCGACTTAATGCGTCGGCGGATGTCGCGGGTATTAGCCATAAGCTACCAGTATGCGTTATATGGTTATTTTAGCGGAAAATGACTTTGAACTCTTCCAATGCCGCAGTCAGTTCTTTCTCGATCTCGGCATCAACGGCACCTTTCTTGAGGATAAGTGCGAGGAGGGACTCCTTGCGGGAGTTTAGGAACTGGGAAAGCTGATCCTGGAAGTCCTTGACCCGATCGACCGCGACTGCATCAAAGTACCCCTTCTGCATGGTCCAGAGGATGGCAACCTGAAGCTCCACGGCAAGCGGGTGATACTGGTGCTGTTTGAAGAGTTCCACGATGCGCCCTCCGCGATCGAGTTGAGATTTGGTGCGGGCATCCAGATCACTCCCGAACTGGGAAAAGGCGGCTAGCTCGCGGAACTGGGCAAGATCGCCCTTCAGCTTACCGGCAACCTGCTTCATCGCCTTGATCTGCGCTGCGGAACCGACGCGAGAGACTGAAAGACCGACCGAAATTGCTGGTCGGATACCCTGGTAGAAGAGATCGGTCTCCAAGTAGATCTGGCCATCCGTAATCGAAATGACGTTTGTCGGAATGTAGGCCGACACGTCACCAGCCTGGGTCTCGATGATTGGAAGGGCCGTGAGGGATCCGTTTCCGGCCTTCTCACTAAGACGGGCGGAACGCTCGAGCAAACGGCTGTGAAGGTAGAAGACATCACCGGGATAGGCCTCACGTCCCGAAGGACGCTTGAGAAGCAGAGAAATCTGACGATAAGCCACGGCATGCTTCGAGAGATCGTCAAAAACAATCAGGGCATCCATGCCATTATCCATGAACCACTCTCCCATCGCCGCGCCGGCAAAGGGGGCAAGGTACTGGTTTGAAGCACTGTCCGATGCGGGAGCAGAGACGATGATCGTGTACTGGAGGGCATTGTGGGAGGAGAGCGTGTCGACGACACGGGCGATGTTCGCATTCTTCTGACCAACGCCAACATAGATACTGTAGATAGGACGGAAGGAAGGATCTCCGGAGGCCTCACCCGAGCGGTTGATGTTTGCCTGGTTGATGATCGTGTCTATGGCGATCGTCGTCTTGCCAGTAGCTCGATCACCGATGATAAGCTCACGCTGACCGCGACCGATAGGAATCATCGCGTCGATGGACATGATGCCGGTGCAGAGAGGCTGACTGACGCTCTGACGCTTAATGATGCCGGGAGCTGTCTTCTCGACGGGGTAGAAGGTCTTCGACTGGATGGGTCCCTTCCCATCAATCGGCTGTCCGAGTGAGTCAACAACGCGACCGAGAAGTTCCTTGCCGACCGGTACCTCAAGCAGGCGCCCGGTGGTCTTCACCTCGTCCCCCTCGGAGATCGATGTGTAATCTCCGAGAATAATGGCTCCAACCTCGGTCTCCTCGAGGTTCAGCGCGATGCCGTAGATCCCACCAGGGAACTCGAGCATCTCGTTGAGCATGACGCCGCCGAGTCCCTCGATGCGGGCGACACCGTCTCCGATCTCGCGGACGGTTCCGACATTGGATTTGGCAGCGGTTGCGTTGGAAAGACCGCTGATCTTTGCTTCAAGTTCTTGCAGGAGGTTGCTCATGGTTTGTGGGTGTTGAAAGGTGAGTTTTAGGAAGAGGAAGGGTTAACAGGCAATGGTGATAATTAGGAATTCAGGGCTAAGAGACGGGACAGCACCGAGGCATCCCAGACTTCACTTCCGAGACGGATGCGAGCGCCGCCGATAAGTACTGGATCGACTTTCACTTCGACCGTGACGGCTCCCCCATCCCGTTCTTGCAGGGACTTGAGAATCGAGTCGCGGGTTCCTTCGTCGAGAAGGGCGGCGCTTTCGATCACGGCGTGATGCTTGGCTGTCTCGAGTCGGATCAGGCGCGCAAACTCCCTGAGGATCTGAACGGAGTGACGCGGGGCGGCATTCACAACGAGGTCAGCGATGGAGAGTGCCTTGGCACTGTCAGGGCGTCCAGAGTCATCGAGTGAGGACTCGAAGAGTTCCCTGGACTTAATTTTGGCATCCTTGGGGATCTGCATCGTGGTTGGTACGTTGGGAGTTTCCTGGAAAGCGGATCAAGATTGCCCTAGGAAGCGAGTTCCTTGGAGGCTTCCTCACTGAGGCGCTTCTGATCTTCGGGTGAGAGAACCTTGCCTGCGACCTGGGCCGTGGTCTTGACGACAAGAGAAACCATCTCTCGCTTTACTTCGTCGACCATGCGGTTGCGCTCGGAAGTAATTTCGTGGCGAGCCCGTTCCACAATAGCGGCTGACTCCTTGACAGCTTTTTCCATCTCCCGTTGGGAAAATGCCTCATTGCTCTTGCGTAACTCCTCAATCATCACCTGAGCATCATCATTGGCTTTCCGGAGAATCTCCTGATAACGGAGTTCCGCTTCGGCAAGCTGCTTCTTGATCTTCTCAGCATTGAGCTGTCCTTCCTCAATGCGCTTGCGACGTTCTTCCAGAACCTTCAGCAACGGAGCGAAGGCAAAGCGGTTCAGGACAAAGTAAACGATGAGGAAAAGAACCAACTGGGCAATAAAGTGCGGCCAATCAACTCCGAATTGTTTTAAAATTTCCATCTTCCGTTAGATTCTCCCGATAATGTTTTTTGGTTTATTAAAAAGGTTGAGCGGCGCCTCGTTGACGGGGCGCCGCCCAAGAAGGATTACTTGCCCTGGAATGCGAAGATCAGACCGAAAATCGCGATGGCCTCGGCCAGAGCGATGGTCAGAATGCCGATCATGAGCACCTTGGGAAGAGTGGCGGGATTACGGCCGATCGCCTCGACCATGCGAGCTCCGATCAGACCGATACCGATGGCGGACCCTGCTCCGGCAACGCCGAGGGTGAAACTACCAGTGATCGTGTTGGCCGAAGTCAGGGCTTCGGCAAGAATGTTGATGAGCATGTGATGTGTTGGTTTGTTGTTGTTTTGTTTCCGGCAGTCGTCCACGTCTCGCATGGTCCCGGCTGCCAAAAGTCTTTAAAAGATAAGCTTAGTGTTCCTCGTGCGCTGTCGAGAGTTGGAGGTACACAAGAATCAGGAGAGTGAAGACCATTGCCTGGAGGAATCCGATAAGCAATTCCAGGAAGTAGAAGGGAATGGGGACAATGCAACTCAGGACCGAGGAGAGCCAAGGGGGGAAATGAAAAATTTGTCCTATATTGATCATCGTCGCGAGCATGTTCTCACCGGCAAAGATATTTCCATAGAGTCGGAGCGAGAGAGAGACGGGGCGAACTAGGATGGAAACAACCTCCAGCACGCCCACAAAGAGGAAGAGGGGCACCAGGAGAAAGAGAATTGGTCCGGACATGCCACCTTTCACGCCGAAGAGTTCTTTGATGAAGGCAACCGGTCCGGTGACCTGCATCGTCCAGTAAAACCAGAGAACCATCGACACCGTAGCCATGGCAATGGTCATGTTCATGTCTGCGGTCCCCGGGCGAAGGAGAGGAATGAATTTGTCCCCCTCATGCCAACCGATCGAACCCACGCCTGGCAGCAAGCCGAACCAGTTCGAGATCAGGATAAAAATGAAAAGTGTTCCAAGAAGGCCAAAAGACTTCCGTGTCATCTTGTCGCCAAGAATCCCCTCCACGGCGCCGTAAAAACCCTCGACGACCGCCTCGAGAAAATTCTGACCAGCCCCCGGGATGACTTCGATCTTGCGGGTGCAGGAGCGGACGATCCACATGATGGCCCCGAGTACGATCGCCGTGACGAGGATCGAATTGGTGAACCAGGCCAGGAAGGAATGAGTCAGGAACTCAGGCGTCTCCGCGGAAAGTTCCGCGCTGGCTATCGGGAGTAGTGAAAAAACCATGTGTCGAAGTTCGGGAAAGTCAGAAAAATGAGTCTCGGATAACAATCAAGCGAGACGCGTCTGGCAAGTGCTTTTTGGGAGCTTGTGAAATTTTTCACAAGCAAATCAGAAAATCCTAGGGTTATGGAGACCTGGATTTCAGGAACTTTTCAAATTTCGGGTCGGTCCTGTACTCATCGAAAGCAATATCCTTCATGAGTTCCTTGAAAATTCGGGGTGTATAATACTCCCTTGCTCGTTCCAGGAAAAAAACGGCATCCGATCCCGATTTATTCTGCAGGGCACTGAGGGCAGCTCCCATCGCCTGTTCTCCGGACATTGAGGTGATTAGCGCAAGCGAAGGAGCCTCTTTTGAAGGTTGATTCTGGAGTTTCGTCAGAATCTCCTTCGCGGAGAGAAGAGAAATATTGTCGTCAAGATCAGCACGGATCACCGCCTTGTGCAGGAGGTCAGCGGCGGTTCGATAGCTTCCCCTATGTCGATGAATCTCAGCCCACTTGCGGTAGATGGAGGCAGTCGTCGGATGAGTCGATGCATAGCGACGCAGCTCCGATTCGGCCGTCACGAGAGGATCCGTCATTTGTCCTCCATTAGGTCCCCCTTGATCCTTGTTTTTATCGGATTCTTCGAGAGTAATGAGAGCCATCAGGACACGTGCCTCAGCATCCATTTCGTTCTTGGAAATAGCATGCCCCAAGGATTCTTTTGCGAGAGTCACTTCACCGGCTTGGAGCGCGGAATTGCCTACCAGAAAATCGATGCCGGGCAGTGTTGCCTGAGACTCCTGGACTTTTTGAAAATCCAGGAAAGCTTTGCGGAAATCTCCGCTACTGAGTTCAGCAAAACCGGAATCCACCAGGGAATCTGATTCTGCCGAAGGGACAACCTCTTCATATTTCGGTGCCGATACATCGGCCCTGCCCGAAGTTACTGATTTCGAGCCGAACCAATAACCGCCGAAGGCTGCCAATCCCACAATTAGGATAAAGCTGCTAATCACCATGAAGCGCTCGGCATCCAATCGCTTCGAAGACCTTCCCCTACCCCTAGACCGACCCCTGTCACGGGAACCAGCCCTCGCAAACAGACCTTTTGGGGAATTGCGATCTGAGCGTCGACGGCGCCTAAGCTGAGGTTCCACCTGGGATAACTCCGAAGCGGTTTCCTCATCATGTGTTCCATCCGGTCGCAACTCATCACTGGCTTCTTTCGACGATTCAGGATTGTTCATGGGCAATGAGAAAGAAGGAGTTTGGCTTTGTGAAAGCGATCTTGAAATTTAAAGACAAAAGCCACAGCGAGAGCGATTTTTTTGTTTCCGGTTTGCGGATAATGACAAGTCCTAGTAATGAATAATTGCTTCTGAACCGCTTGTCCAAATAGACGCCGGAAGGATCAAACCAACAACACTTCATCACCATCTCATCATGAGCAGCATCCCAAAAGTTTTCGTCGCAGACCCGGTTTCCCAACGTGGAGTGGAAGCCCTTGCCGAGGGAGGTGTTATCGAGGTTGTGGTGAAGACAGGCCTCAAGGAGGAGGAACTGATAGCGATCATTCCCGAATTCCACGGCTTGGTGGTCCGTAGCCAGACCAAGGTCACGCCGGCCGTTTTCGCGGCTGCCAAAAACCTCAAGGTTGTCGGACGCGCCGGTGTCGGCATCGACAACGTGGACGTGGAAGCCGCTACCAAGCACGGCGTCATTGTCATGAATGCCCCAGGTGGCAACACGATCTCCACGGCCGAGCACGCCTTCTCACTCATGCTGGCGACCGCTCGCTTTATTCCCCAAGCCGATGCCAGCATGAAGGCCGGTAAGTGGGACCGCAAAAAGTTCGAGGGTGTCGAGCTTCACGGCAAGACCCTCGCCATCCTCGGCATGGGCCGCATCGGCACCGAGGTAGCCCGCCGGGCGATCGCCTTCGGCATGAAAGTGCTTGCCTACGATCCTTACATCTCAGCCAGCAAGGCAAAGTCCCTGCAGGTCGAAGTGGTCGACAAAGTGGATGACATCCTGCCTCAAGCAGACTTCATAACCGTCCACATGCCTCTGACCGAAGAGACTAAGCACATGATCGGTCGCAAACAGCTTCCCCTGCTCAAGAAAGGCGTCCGCATTGTCAATTGCGCCCGCGGAGGACTGATCGATGAGGATGTCCTCGCCGAGGGACTCAAGAGCGGCCAGATCGGCGGTGCGGCCCTGGATGTCTTCGAGGTTGAGCCCGTTCCCGCTGAATGGCCTCACCGCGATGTTCCGAATCTCGTTCTCACCCCTCACCTCGGTGCCTCCACGGCAGAGGCTCAGGAACTCGTCGGCATCGAGATTGCCGAAGCTGTACGCGCTACCCTGCTCCAGGGTGAGATCCGCAACTCCGTCAACATGCCGAATATCGACGCCAAGACCATTTCCATTCTCGGCCCCTGGATCGAACTGGGAGGTAAACTCGGGCTCTTCCTGGCGCAGATCGCACCCAAGCGCGCCGAGAAGCTTTCCATCCGCTTCAGCGGTCGCTTCGTCGAGCAAGATCTCACGGCCGTCACCCGTGAACTCATCACCGGATTCCTTCGTTATACCCATGGCAACGATGTCAATCCCGTCAATGCCCCCGCCATCCTCGCTAACCTGGGACTTGAAGTCATCGAAACACGCCAGAGCGAAGCGGGAGAATTCACCGATCTCATCGAGGCCTCCATCACCCAGGATGGCGTCACGGCATCCGTTGGCGGCACGCTTTACGGCTCCAAGCCGCGCATCGTCACGATCAACGGACGCTTTGTCGAGGGAGTGCCCTCAGGCATCATCCTCCTTCTCGAGAACCGGGATCGTCCGGGCATCGTCGGCCATCTTGGAACCCTCCTCGGCCAGAACAGCGTCAATATTGCCAGTATGTCGCTGAGCCGAAATGAAGTCGGCGGACAGGCTCTAACCCTACTCAACCTAGACTCCGCACCGGATGAGGCTCTGCTTGCCAAGGTGACATCTGACGCTGATATCTCGACCGCCAAGGTCATCCGTCTCTAGACCTCTGCAGTATATGTCAGATTCTCCCGCCCTGATTCTCGCAGGAGATCTGGGCGGGACCAATTTCCGCGTGGCCGTCTTCCGCAACGACGCGGAGATGACCCGTCTGCATTTCGCGAAATTCCATAGCGCGGACCACTCCTCTCTCGAGGAAATGGTCGGCCTTTTTCTCAAGGATCTCAACCTAGAATCCCCACTCAGGACAGCTTGCTTTGGCGTACCGGGACCCAACATCGCGGGCGACGTCACGCCAATTAACCTTGGCTGGAAAATCGAGATCAATGCCCTTCCGAAGCTCCTCGGCGTCCCACGCGTCGAGGTGCTTAACGACCTCGAATCGACGGCCTATGGACTTGCGGCACTGCGTCAAACCGACCTTGCGCCACTCCAGGCGGGTTCCGGTTCTCAGGCCGGGAACCAGTGCGTCATAGCTCCCGGAACGGGACTGGGTGAGGCAGGCCTATTCTGGGACGGCACACGCCATACACCCTGGGCCAGCGAAGGGGGGCATGCGGACTTTGCCCCCACGGACGAACTCCAACAAGATCTGCTCAACTTCCTTCGGCGCGAATACGGCAGCGTCAGCTTCGAGCGCGTGGTTTCGGGTATGGGAATCACCAACATTTACCGCTTTCTCCGCGACACTGGGCGTGGAGTCGAAAATCCTGAAATCGCCCTCGAGATGATGGAGCAGGATGGCCCGGCAGTCATCGACAGGCATTCAGCGGACGGATCGTGCCCACTCTGTATCTCAACAATGGATCTCTTTGTCCGGACACTCGGCGCAGAAGCTTCCAATCTGGCACTCAAGACCATGGCCACGGGCGGAGTCTTCCTCGGAGGGGGGATTCCACCGAAGATCCTACGACTTCTCCGCCGTCCGCTCTTCCTGGAAAGCTTTCTAAATAAAGGACGGCTCAGGGCACTCCTAGAGACGATGCCTATCAATGTCGTCCTGAATGACGAGGCCGCGCTTCTTGGCTCTGCAAGGAATGCCTTGCGCATGCTGGAGCGGTAGATTTTTAAACCTACTCCTAGGGTCAGCGAAGCACCGGCAAGAGGGATTCCGCGGCTTTCTGAATCAGGCTGGAAACAGGGAGTTCGGGATGCGATAGCACCAACGGGACACCATTGTCAGAAGCGATCCTCAGTTCAGGGTCTAGGGGCAGCGAACCGAGAAATGGAACCCCCAGCCGGGTTGCCTCTCTGACACCACCGCCGCACCCGAAGATCTCGTGCCGTGTCGTATCACCCGGCGCCACGAAATAGGCCATGTTTTCAAGAATACCCAGGATCGGGACATTCGTTTTCTGAAACATGGAGACAGCCTTGCGCGCATCAATCACCGCGACTTCCTGAGGCGTTGTCACGATCACAGCACCGGTCAGGGGGATCGTCTGAACGATGGTCAACTGGATATCACCCGTTCCAGGAGGCAGATCGAGGATGAGCACATCGATTTCTCCCCAAGCGACATTCCTCAGGAACTGCTGTGTGTAACGCGTCACCATGGGACCTCTCAGGACTGCTGGAGAATCCTGCTCGAGCAGAAGCCCCATCGACATGATCTTCATTCCATGATGTTCCGGAGGAATGATCATTCCCTGTTCGTCGGAAGATGGACGCTTACTGGCACCGCACATGAGCGCGACACTCGGGCCATAGAGATCGCAGTCACAAAGCGCGACCTTGAGCCCTCTGGAAGCCAAGGAAGCCGCGAGATTCACTGAGAGGGTCGATTTGCCAACCCCTCCTTTTCCACTGGCTACCGCAATCACATGACGGATCCCAGGAATAGGAATAGGCCCCTGCCCCGAGGATTGGACCGGCGCTTGGACATCGAGAAGAACCTTCGAGGAAATCCCTGGAAATGAAGCGCTGAGCGCTTGAGTCACTCGGTTTCTCAACTCCGAAGCCACGCCAGTGTCATTCGTGGAGAGGACCATCTGGATAATGAGCTCATCCCCCAGCGTGACCCCCTTCACCACACCGAAGGAAATGATATCACGGGTGAAGCCCGGATAGGGAATAGTGGAAAGGATTGTCCTGACCTCCTGCTCAGTGATGGATGATTGCGTCATATCTTACAGACTTATCAGTTTTTTCTCAGATGGCTCGGTAAAATCCCAAGCTGTTCGCGGTACTTGGCAATAGTTCTGCGGGCGACCTTCAGTCCTCTCGCTTCCAATTCTGTAACGATTTCCTGATCGCTCAGTGTGGCACGGGGGGATTCCTTGTCCACCATGTCTCGGATTGCCCCTTTCACCATCTCATTACTGACTGCAGTGCCGTCGGAGTTCTGAAATCCAGGGGTGAAGAAATATCTCATCTCGAACAATCCTTGGGGCGTATCCATGTATTTTCCAGAGACGGCGCGGCTGACGGTGGTGACATGCAGGCCTACGGCGTCTGCGATCTGAGCCATGATCAGGGGCTTCAGGGCAGAGGCCCCCTTACGGAAAAACTCCTCCTGCCGGGAAACGATCTGGTTCCCGATGGCAAGCAGGGTCTGCTGACGCTGCTGAAGACTGCGTAGAAAAAAACGCGCGCCCTTGATCTTATCGCGAAGGTACAGCAGCAGTTCCTCGTTCTGACCGCGCTCTGCAAGCAGCTCCTTGTAATCATTGCTGATCTTGAGGCGGGGAAGTTCATCCTCATTCAGACGTACCGAAAATCCTCCTGTATCACCCCCCCCCTCAGTCTCAGTATTCTTTTGCGGAATGACGATCAGGTCGGGAATGACACCCTGCTCATCGGCTGATGCAAAGGGACGCCCGGGCTTCGGCTCCAGTGTTGCGATGTGTCGTGCGGCTGCGGTGACATCAGCAACGGGGACACGGAGATCTCGGGAGATCTCGTCATAGCGGTGACGGGCCAACTGGGGGAGATGGTGGCTGAGGATCCGGGCAGCTAGGCCATTCCCCTCACTCCGTCTCGAGAGCTGGAGAAGAAGGCAATCCGCGAGATCAGAGGCCGCCACTCCCGGAGGCTCGAATTCACGGACCTTTCTCAACACAACCTCCATGGGCGCCTCGGGAACTCCTGCCGCTGTAGCCAGATCCGAAACGGTCATTCTCAGATAGCCATCCTCATCCAGGCTTCCGGCAATGAGTTCGACAAGGTGCCGTTCTTCGGGAGGAAAACCCGCCGCCTGATCGATCACGAGGCTCCTGAGCGTCGGCCTTGAGACTTGCGATTCAAAAAGAAATCTCCGGCGTTCCTCATCCTCCGCGGAATAGGCAGGTCGGGCTGAAGCCTGAGGCAGATAATCGCGCCACTCGTCCTGTAAGGAAAATTCATTATCTCTCGCCCTTCTATCATTCTCCTCTTTGGGAAGGGAATGGGGATGAGGATCCTCATCTGAATCAGAGGGTCCCCCTAGAAAATCTTCTTCTTCCAGAACAGGATTGCCGGCCAACTCTGCGGCAATCATCTGACGAAGCTCTGCCACAGGAGTCTGCAGCAGCTGGAGACTCTGCTGCATTTGCGGGGAAAGCACCTGCTGCTGGGCAACCCCAGCGATGAGTTCCATTCCGGCCATTTCTTATTCATGAAACAGAGAGATTAGATTGCAAGCAACTTTTGGGCCATTTAATCAAAAAACAGCAACTTTTAATTATCAAAGGAAAAAAACATCTCCCCAATACTGGACAGGAGAAGTGGATGAATTAGCTTTGAAGGAGGCAACCAGCTTACAAAGGAGGCGAATTTATTATGACCATCACCAAGATCGCGGCGATCGTTGCGCTTGCAACGGTAGCCCTCAGCCTCGGCGCATGCTGCCACAAACAGTGCTGCCAGAATCCCTGCCCATCCACCGTCGGCAAGAGCAAGTAATTCAGGCAAAAGCGCCTTGGGCGCTTTTCTCCCCCCAGCTTATGGATTGCCGGGCCGTTCAGTCGGTCCGGCTTTTCCTTTGCATGAGCTCAGACAGGAATGCTCACAAACAGACGTCCCTTTCTCAGGAACCTCCAGGAAGAGAGGCTTAGGCACGACATTCACCATGTCATTGTCTTTTAGAGCCCTGTGGGATGATCAAGGAAGCTCCAGGGGAGACATGCCTGAGTGGCAACAAGTGAAGCCAGGGCCTTCACCCCGAAGGTCTCCGTCGCATAGTGACCGGCATAAAAGAGATTGATCCCCAGCTCTTCAGCGGCTGTGTAGCTCCAGTGGGGCCCCTCCCCTGTCACGAAGGCATCAACCCCAAGCGTTGCTGCCCGAGCTACCTCGCTGCCCGCCCCCCCGGTGACCACAAGAACAGTCTTGATTATCTTAGGACCGCCGGGAGCCAGATGCACGTCACCACCTACAGCGCCTGATAGTAATTCGGCAAAGGCCTCGCGTTTCATCTCCCTCACCTTTCCGAGCACGCCGACAGCTTGCCCCTTCATCTCCAGAGCCGGCTTGATAGCGGTCAGACCCAGAGCCTTGGCCAGGAGGACATTGTTCCCGAGTTTCGGATGGAGATCCAAGGGAAGGTGCGAACTGTAGAGAGCGAGGTCTCCATCCAGGGCAGCCTTGATCTTGCGGTAGTGGGCCCCGGTCAGAGTCTGCACTCCGTTCCAGAAGAGTCCGTGATGGACCAGCAAGAGCGTACCCGGGACTCTGGATGACTCGCGGATGACTTCCTCACAGGCATCCACAGCGGCAACGATCCTTGTGACTGCACCAGAGTTTTCGATCTGGAGACCATTCACAGCTCCTGGATAATCGTTGATTTCACCTGTTCGCAGGAGGTTGTCCATCGTCGAAACAAGCGAAGAAAGTGATTTGAGGGTTTTTTTCATGGAAAAGTTTTTTTGCTTTAGTGTGTGAAAGAAGTTTTTCCCCGGCCCGGCCTCAGGTAGCAAGGTTAGATGTTAAGAACAGGAATCGTCGGACTCCCCAATGTGGGCAAATCAACTCTCTTCAACGCCCTCACCCGGAGCCGTAAGGCCGAGGCGGCAAACTTCCCCTTCTGCACTATTGAGCCGAACGTCGGCGTGGTGAACGTTCCCGATGCGCGGCTCGAGCGTCTGCGGGAGCTTGCCTCCTCCGAGAAGGTCATCCCGGCCGCCATCGAGGTGGTCGATATCGCCGGCCTCGTGAAGGGTGCCAGCGAGGGAGAGGGATTGGGAAACAAGTTTCTGGCACACATCCGCGAGGTCGACGCCATCGTCCAGGTAGTCCGCTGCTTCGAGAACGAGGACATCCATCACGTGGCCGGATCGATCGATCCCGTTCGCGACATTGAGATCATCACGACCGAGCTTGTCCTCGCTGACATGGCCACCGTCCAGAAACGGATCGAGCGCCAGACCAAGGCCGCACGCACCGGCGACAAGGTGGCCAAGGCCGAGATCGAACTCGGAGAAAAGCTCCTCCCTCACCTCAACGAGGGTAAACCCGCCAACACAGCTCAGTTGACGGATGACGAGAAGAAGCTGATGGCCGGCTTTTTCCTTCTCAGCGCCAAGCCTGTACTGTTTGCCACCAATGTGCGCGAGGAGGATCTCGCGCCACTTGAGCTGGGTGACTATTCCACCAATCCCCATGTGAAGGCCGTCGTCGAGTACGCTGCGACCCATCACGGTACCGGAACGGTCGTTGTCAGCGCCCAGATCGAGAGCGAACTTTCCGAACTTCCGCCCGAAGAGGCGAAGGAGTATCTGGAGGGACTGGGTGTCTCCGACAGTGGTGTAGGCAAGCTCATCCGCCGAGCCTATGCCCTGCTGGGACTTCGCACATACTTCACCTACGGGCCTAAGGAGACCCGCGCCTGGACCATTCGCACCGGTGACAAGGCCCCTGCCGCTGCCGGCGTCATCCATAGCGACTTCGAGCGCGGCTTCATCGCCGCTGAGACCATGGCCTTCGCAGACCTGGACTCACTCGGTTCTGCTCCAAAGTGCCGCGAAGCGGGCAAACTCCGCATCGAGGGCAAGGAATACGAGGTCAAGGACGGAGACGTCATGGAATTCCGCTTCAACGTTTAGCCGAGGAGATCTCCCGCAGAGACGCAGAGAGGCGCGGAGATATTTGTAAAAAAACAGAAAACAGGTAATGCCTTCGACTTGAATCCCTAATCGATTTCTTACTGCTCAATCAAAGATTCTTCCTCTGCGTTCTCTGCGCCTCTGCGCGAGAATTCATAACTCCGTTCCATGACACATTCATCCGATCCACGCGAAGCCCTTCTCGCTCCCTTCGCCCAGAAGGCCTCGGAGAGTGCAGGACGCTTGCTGCCCGAGTCGGAGCATTCCTTTCGTTCGTGCTACCAGCGGGATCGTGACAGGGTCGTTCACGGAACCTCCTTCCGCAGGCTCGACGGGAAGACGCAGGTCTTCCTCAACGGCAAGGGAGACCATTACCGCACACGCCTGACCCACACGATCGAGGTAGCCTCGGTCAGCAGGACCATCGCTCGGGCTCTCGGACTGAACGAGGATCTGGCCGAGGCCATCGCCCTGGCACATGACTTGGGACATCCTCCCTTCGGTCATGCCGGAGAGGAGACGCTCGATCGCCTGATGAAGGATCACGGCGGATTCGATCACAACGAGCAGAGCCTCCGCGTTGTCGAGACACTTGAGGAAAGCTATCCCCAGCACCAGGGACTCAACCTCACCCACGAGGTTCTTGAGGGATTGAAAAAGCATCACCGCGAGATTGTAAGCCCAGATGGCGCGCGCTATCCCAGCCCATCGCTGGAGGCCCAGGTGGCGAACATCGCTGATGAGATAGCCTACTACAGTCATGACCTCGAGGATGGACTCGCCTCCGGCCTGCTTTCTCAGGAAGAACTCATGAGCTTGGATCTCTGGCGCGAAGCCGATGCCAAGGCCCTCGCGGAATCCTCCGGGACCCTCAGCTCTGCAGGTCCCCGCACCTATCGGAAGTTCCTCCTCCGCTGCCTGATCAACCGGGAGGTTGAGGATCTTGTGCAGACAAGTCATTCATCCATCGTTGCCTCGGGCGTCACAAGCGTCGGGGAAGTTCGTCATCATCCCACCCGTCTGATCGGATATTCCTCCGATCTCAAATCCCGCAACGCCGCTCTCCGCAGGCATCTCTACGAGAAGTTCTACCGCCATCCCGAGGTGCATGGCGCCAATGAGAACGCCTGCCAACAGATGGAGTCTGTCTTTGCCGACCTGATAAGCCATCCCGAAAAGCTCGGCGTGCGCACTCTCTCGCGCCTGGAACGCGACGGCCTCCACCGCGTCGTGGCTGACTATGTCGCGGGCATGACGGATTCCTACTTACGCTCCCGCTACGAGGCGCTGTCGTAGAAAAGACTCGGGATATCGGCGGATAGGGGCGTTGTCGCTCGCTAGCCTCGCATCTGGAGAGTTGCTCCGAACGAATCTAAAACCACGAAAGACACGAAAAGCACGAAACCTGAATCACCCTTCCTCTTTCATCTCCCCTCTCGTGTCTTTAGTGATGTTCGTTGTTCTCCTTCTTTTTCTTTTCCCCTAATATCCCACCCATGATCGCTCTTAAAGATCCCCCATTGAAGACCTACATCTTCGAGATCGGATATGAGAAGTTCCGCGCCACGGTTGGCTTCCTCGGGGAATACACGCTCTATGATCTGGCGGAGACGCTGATCAAGGCGCTGGAATTCGACTTCGATCACTGCTTCGAGTTCTGCGACAACTTGAACCGCTTCAACAGCACCGAGCGCTACACCCTCTTCGCCGACATCGGAGAAGCCGATGATGACCCCGGTGTGAAGAGCACGTTGATCTCCGAGGTCTTCACGAAGGGGCGAACGATGCTCTTTTACTTCGACTACGGAGATGACTGGCATTTTCCGGTCACCTGCATCGACATTGGCGAGGAAGAGGCCGCTCGGCGCCACCGTAGGGTACTCTCCCGAAATGGCAACCCTCCCGTGCAGTATCCCCCCTGCGAGGAGGAGTAAAATTCGACCTAAAGAGCGTCGTGGGCAACCCATAGTTCAATCCCAAGCCTTCCCTTTTCATCCTTCATCCTTCATAATTCAACCTTTCCTTTGCCCATGTCCACCAACGCACCCCATCACACAATTGACGTCCCCTATCTGGCCCGTCTTGCCAGGTTGGAAGTAACTCCCGAGGAGATCGAGATCTTCGGTCCTCAGCTTGGTCGCATTCTTGATCACGTGGAGCAGATGAACAAACTCGACATCTCAGGCATCGAGCCGACCGCCCATGCGATCACGGTCTTTGACGTGATCCGTGAAGATGCGGTCACGGAGAGCCTCCCCAAGAAGACGATCCTGGAAAACGCCCCGCACAACGCAAACGGGCTCTTTGTTGTCCCAAAGGTTCTCGACTAGTCAAAACTCCCTCACCATTTTCCGCTTTTTAGCTTTTCAGGATTTACGTTTTTTCTTTTCCCATATTCAGGTTTCAAGTTTCAGGTCTCATCCCTCTCTCGCCTTCCCCAAGCCTTCCATCTGCTGAATTGCGGACGACATTTTAACTTTTCAACATTTCAACATTTTAACTTTTTTTATGTCCTTCACCCCTTTTCAAAGCATCGCGGCGACACGCCGGCTACTCCGTTCCAAGGAAATTTCCCCCGTCGAGTTGCTCGAGGGTCTTGAGCAGCGCATCGCCTCCGTGGATTCCTCGATCGGCGCTTACATTGCACGGGATCTCGAGACAGCCAAGAAGGAGGCTTCAACAGCCGATCTTTCCAAGCCGCTCGGAGGCATTCCGATAGGGATCAAGGATGCGATCAGTGTCGCTGGACAGCCCCTCCAGTCAGCTTCCCGGATTCTGGATGGGTACACAGCCCCCTACGATGCGACCGCTATCGCACGTCTGCGCAGTGCGGGAGCCATTCCTTTCGGACGGATGAACATGGACGAATTCGCCATGGGATCTTCCACCGAGAACTCTGCATTCCATCCGACGCGCAACCCTTGGGATCTGAATCGCATTCCCGGTGGATCGAGCGGCGGCTCCGCAGCAGCGGTTGCTTCAGGAACGGCCCTCGCCACTCTCGGCTCCGACACCGGGGGATCGATCCGCCAGCCCGCAGCGCTCTGCGGCTGCGTGGGACTGAAGCCGACCTACGGTCGTATCTCCCGTTACGGACTCATTGCCTTCGCCTCCTCTCTCGATCAGATCGGCCCCCTCACCTCGACTGTCGAGGACAGTGGCATCTTGCTCAATGCCATGGCAGGCAAGGATCCCCATGACTCGACCTCGCTGGAACTTCCCGATGAAGACTTTACCGCTGAGATCGGTCGTGATCTCAAGGGACTACGCGTTGGTGTGCCGAAGGAATACTTCGTCGACGGCATGGAACCGGGAGTTCGCAGCTCCGTCGACGCCGCAATCGAACAACTCGTCTCCCTCGGGGCCGAGCCGGTGGAGATCTCCCTGCCCCACACGGAGTATGCTGTCGCTGTCTACTACATCATTGCCACCGCCGAGGCCTCAGCCAATCTGGCCCGCTTCGACGGCGTGCGTTATGGACGCCGCTCACCCGAGGCCAAGGACCTGCTCTCGCTCTATGAGAAGACACGCGCCGAGGGATTCGGACGCGAGGTAAAGCGCCGTATCATCCTGGGCACCTACGTGCTGAGCAGCGGCTACTACGACGCCTACTACCTCCGCGCCCAGAAGGTTCGTACCCTCATTCGGCGTGACTTTGATCAGGCCTTCACCAAGGTCGATGCCATTGTCTCCCCCACCTCTCCGGAGACCGCATTCCGCCTCGGGGAAAAGACCGATGATCCGCTCAAGATGTACCTGGCTGACATCTTCACAATCGCAACGAATCTGGCCGGCATCTGCGGACTGAGCCTCCCCTGCGGATTCTCCAACCGAGACGGCGTCGATCTACCGGTCGGTCTACAGCTCCTCGGACGCCCCTTCGGTGAGAGCCGTCTTCTCCGAATCGGCCATGCCTACGAGCAGTCGACCGAGTGGCACAAGCGCAGGCCCGGACAAATAAGTTAAAAAGTTAGAACCGTTAAAGGGTGAAAACGGGGGCCCTCGTTTGTGACCTTGTGCAAAAATTGAAGAAAGAGGGAATTCTATGAAACTTCTCAACCCTCTTAAATCCTCATTCGGCAAGGGATGTTTTTCCAGAATCAGGCATGCCCGGTATCTGGGATGAGAGGATTCTTTTGAGGTGGAGTTCGAGGATGGCCTTTGTTTTTTAGAGCCTCATTCATCGATCAGGAAGGCAAACCTCATCTCAAAGTCAGCATTTCCCGTTTCCGTGGTTGTGGATGAGGAATTAGGCAGTCACTTCCGGGTAACCTATGATTCCGGCGAGCAAGCATGGGTTTCCTGGGCGTTCATCCGAGAGCTTCCCCGGAAAAAGCTGCCCCACTCACCCTGAGGCACCGAGTGGCACAAGCGCCGATCGGCTTTCTAATTCCCGCCAAAATCTTCTAGAAACCCGTCTTAATAGATATGCAAGATACTGGTGATTAGAGGTTTATAAGATATTTTTGAGGGGAGCAAAAAGCCTTGAATTTGTTAAAAACTTTTTTTATTTTTTTGAAAATATTTTCAAATAATCGTTCAAGGTTTTTAGAGTTCCCTCCTCCACAGCTACCCAAACTATAATGAAAAAAGCCGCCCTGCTCCTAATCCCCGCACTCGCCCTGATCACCACCACCTCCGCGCAGGCCCAGACCATCGTCACCAACGGCTACGTCTCCTCGGTGGGGGCCGGGACGGTCACGCTGAACGGTGGCGGTCTTCTGGCGGGAAATAATATCACTTTCACGGTCACCAACAACATCGTGCTGGGAACCAACGGAGGTCTCTTCAGAGCCTATTCCTCGTACGTTACGGGTGTTTGGCCCTTTCAAACAACCTATAACGATGGCAACCTTGTGATCAATGGATCGGTCAGTGGTTCCGGCGGGGCGACTTTTCAGGACGGCGGCATAATGCAGTTCAACGCCTCTAACTCCTACACCGGCAACACAACCTTTGATGGGGCAAGCGGCGGCGCCTCCGTTGACATAGGAAATGTGAATGCCTTCAGCGGATCGACGGTGGTCCTCTCCGGATTTCAATCTCTGAACTTTACAGCCGGAGGAACTAAAACCTACAACTTCGGCGGTCTCTCCGGCAGCCAAAACCTGGGACTCGGCGCCAACACCCTCTCCGTCGGTGCCAATAACCAGAACAACACCTACTCCGGCGCTCTCAGCGGAACGGGAGGATTCGTGAAGGCCGGTAGCGGCACCCAGACACTCTCGGGAAATAACTCCTTTACCGGCGGCATCACCGTCAATGGAGGCACCCTAGCTGTCGATAACCTGGCCAACAATGCCAACAACGACATCACCATTAATTCAGGCAGCAAGCTGGTGTTTGCCGTTCAGGATGTCTTTGCTCAGTGGAACGCTACGATCAACCCGACGATCACTATCAATGAGGGAGGTGTTCTTGCCAACGACGGGGTGAACTTCAATGCCCTTGGCGACGTGGTGCTCAACGGAGGCACCATACAGTCCCTGGGTGCCACCGGAGCCAATGCCTCGGGCACGGCTTTCGGACTGAAAGGTCTTGTCAGCGTCATCGGTTCCGCCACCTCCACGATTGCCGGAGCCGGCATCGCCCTCGGCGAAGCCGGAGTCACCAATACCACGTTCCAAGTCACGAATTCGGCTACCCTCAATGTTACCGGCAACCTTGCCAATGGTGACTCCGCTTCATGGGGGGTCAAACAGACCGGCAACCTCATCAAGACGGGAGCGGGCACCATGCTCCTTAGTGGAACCAACACCTACACCGGTACCACCACAGTCGGAGAAGGTCTCCTCGAGTTTGCCAAGACGAACTCTCTGTACAACGGCACCACCTCTAGCTGGACTGCCAACAATATCACCGTGAGCAACGGCGCAACCCTCGCCTTTGCTGTCGGAGGCGCCGGTCAGTTCTCCACCAGTAACATCACCACGATTCTTTCGAACTTGGGCGGGACCAGCGGCAAGGGCTTCCTGAGCAACTCCTCGATCGGCTTTGATGTCGCGGGGGGCATCTTCACCCTCACCAACAACCTTGGCAACAGCACCAATGGCACCCTCGGACTGCTCGCCTATGGCGGCAACACCCTAACACTCACCGGCTCCAACAGCTACACTGGGACGACCCGCATCGACTCCGCCACTATTCTCCAGGTTGGCAACGGCGGCACCTCGGGGACGATTGGCAGCGGCACGGTCTCAAACAGCGGCTCACTGATCTTCAACCGCAGCGGCACCCTCTCTGTAACGGCTCCGATTACGGGTACTGGTGACGTCAGGCAGATCGGTTTGGGCACCACGACACTCACCGGCAGCAACAGCTATACGGGCACCACAACCGTCTCGGCTGGCGTCCTGAATATCGGCAACTTAGGCACCGGCAATCTCGTGATCGACAGTGGAGCGGGTCACAGCACCAACCTCCTAGTTAACGGAGGCACCCTGAATAATGCCTCTGGGATTATCGGTAACGGTGTAGGCACGGTGGGATCAGTTACCGTCACCTCCGGCTCTTGGAATAACAGCGATTTTCTCTACATTGGCTACTACGGCTCCAGTAGCAACAGCTTGACGATTTCCAATGCTGGTACGGTCCGTGTAGCTGATACTGGTGGATGGCTTGGACTTGGTGAATACGGCGGCTCCGCCAACAATCTCACCGTAACCGGATCCAATTCCACACTATGGGTCAACACCTCGCGATACGGCTCCTACGGGATTTGGATCGGGGATGGCTACGATGGTGATGCAGTTGCTAGCTCCAGCAACACCATGGTCGTCTCCGCTGGAGGCAAGGTATATTCCGGCGGAGAGAGTGGCATTGGGGGGAGTGGTGCAGGAGTTGGAAACACGGCTCTTGTAACCGGAACGGGCTCTCTTTGGAGTAACAATGGGGCTCTTAATATTGGCGGCGCCTACCAGGGATCCACCAGCGAAGGAGCTCTGACGGTGACCAAGGGAGGTTCCGTTGTGGCAAACGATATCTACATCGCTAATAATGCAGGAACAGTTGGCGTCCTAAATATTGGCTCCCTCGGAGGAACCGATACGGCGGGTACAGTGACGGCATCGACAATCCAGTTTGGTGATGGTACCGGCTCCATCAACTTTAACCAGCGGGACGCCACTACCATCGATAGCCAGATTTCCGGTTCGGGTAGCGTGAATCAACTCGGTACTGGCACCACGACCCTCGGTGGAGCCAACACATACACCGGCCTTACAAAGATCACCGCCGGCACACTCGCCCTCGGAGCAGGGGGATCGCTTGCCACCAATAGCTCAGCCCAAATTGACATAGGCGCGAAGTTTGACCTCAGTACGAGGAACCAGTCCCTCAACGATGTGAAGGCCAACGGCACGATTGCAGGATCCGGAACAATGACCGTGACAGGAACCCTCAGCGGTAGTGGCACGGTTGCTGCCGACACGGTCGTCACGGGCACCCACAGCCCCGGCAACAGCCCCGGCATCCAGACCTTCGGAGGGAACCTCACCTACCAATCGGGAGCTGGCATCTTGCTCGAATTCGCCGACAACACGACCGTCAACTCCCCGCTTGCCTACGACCAGATCCTTGTAGGCAAGGACCTTAACTTTAGCGGCCTTACCAGCCTGAACATCTCCTTCGGAGAGACTGGAAGTGCGGTCGACTGGAACAATGCCTTCTGGCAGACCAGCCAAAGCTGGACGCTCTACTCAGTGGGCGGTACCACGGCAGGATTTGGTAACCTTACCCTCAACACCACCAATTGGACTGATGCCAGCGGTGATCTCTTCGGTAATGTCCTATCCGGCGGAAACTTCTCCCTTGCCCAGAACGGCAACAACGTCGTCCTGAACTACGCCGTTCCCGAGCCGAGTACCTACGCCCTCATGGGACTTGGTGCACTGGCCCTCGTGATCGCCTACCGACGCAAGCGCGCCTAGTAGGGCATAGGTGAACAGGCTGAAGTCTTTTAGACTTAGGTCAGAAGCAAAACCCTTTAAAAGCCCCGCCTCCGAAAGGACGCGGGGTTTTTTTATTTTCCCTTCGAAGGCCCCTCTGCCCAGAAGCCTTGTTCTACCTTCATTCCCCTCTGCGCCCCTGCGCCTCTGCGGGAGAAAAATCACCGGCACATCTCCCCCTCGCCCACTCCCACTCCCACCTATCCACTCATTTCCCATTCTTCATTTCCCTCCCCCTAACAGTCTTTAGCCTTCAGCCTTCAGTCTAATGGCCTCCACTTCCACCCACCTTCCGCTCTTGGCAAAGTTTTTGCTCTGTTGAGTTGGATTTTTTAACCACAGAGGCAATGATTCGCACCGAACTTTCCATGGAAACCAACTATCTCTCCGACGGATTCGCCAAGATCGACCATGATCTGCGTGAACTGATGACCTGCCTCAACGAGGTGCTTGAGGAACTCGGTGAGGAAGAGACTAGAAAGCGTCTGCCCTGGCTCAACAATGAGGAAACCGGATCCGGGGGATCGAGGGGGCTCGAACAGGCTTACTCGATTGCCTTCCAGCTTCTCAATATCGTCGAGGCAAATGCTGCAGAACGGACACGTCGCCAACGTGAGATCCACGAGGGGCTTGTCTCCGGACGCGGCCTGTGGGGAGATCAACTCTCCCGTCTCGCCGCCAAGGGATGGACGCCGCAGGAGATCGCCGCCTATCTTCCGGGAGTCCGCGTGGAGCCGGTCTTCACAGCGCACCCGACGGAAGCAAAACGCGGCGCGGTTCTCGACCAGCACCGCCTGATCCATCAGCTTCTTGCCGAACTCGACCGCATGGATCTTACTCCCAGCGAACGACTAGAGATCCGGCGCAAGATCAAGATCTGCTTGGAGCGACTTTGGAGAAGTGGAGAGATCTTCCTGGATCAGCCCGATGTGGCCGACGAGAGGCGTGCCGTTATGTTTTACCTCCGGGATATCCTTCCCGGAGTGGTTACTCGTCTCGATATGCGCCTGCGATGGGCATGGAATGAGCTGGGCTTTCCACCGGAACTGATGGGAGGACCGGAGAGTCGTCCCCATCTCAGTTTCGGAACATGGGTTGGCGGAGACCGGGATGGTCACCCCTTTGTCACCGCGAAGGTGACGGAAGAAACACTCAGGGAGTTGCATCTCAATGCCCTGATCGTCCTGCACCGCCAACTCGATACCCTCGCCGAGGCTCTCCCTCTCTCCAGCCACTTCCAAAAGGCCTCCCAGCAACTACTCGATAGGGTCGCGGTGCTCCGCGGGGAGCTTGGTCCTTTGGGCGAACAGATCACGGCCCGCTATCCCGGTGAGCCATGGCGCCAGCTGGTACTGCTCATCCAAGGACGTCTCCCACTGCAAATCGGTGCCGCAGACCGTGCATGGATCGCTGAGTCCGGTGCGCGCTATCGTCGCCCGGAAGAGGTCGCCGCCGACCTCACCATCCTGCAGGAAAGTCTCGCGGAAGTCGGGGGCCAACGCCTCATTCGCGAAACAGTCTGGCCGGTGCTGCGTATCCTGGACGTCTTCGGCTTTCATCTCGCCGAGCTCGATGTCAGGCAGAATAGCAACACACACGATCTTGCGATGGCCCAGCTCCTAAAGGCTGCCAACATTCCAGACGGAGAGAACTTCCCCACGTGGAGTGAAGAAAAGCGTCTTTCTTTCCTCCATGAGGAACTTCGCTCACCACGCCCCTTCCTGGGAGCAAACCATTATCTGGGACTCGGGGCCGAGGCTGATGCGGTTCTGAGCTGCTACGATACCCTGCGCGAGCATATCCGTGAACACGGCCGCGAGGGAGTCGGCGCCCTCATCGTCAGCATGACCCGCCAGCTTTCCGATCTGCTGGTCATTCCCATTCTGGCCCGCGAGGCCGGACTAACCGACTGGAAAGACGGTATCCTCTCCTCTCCCCTGCCTATCGTGCCTCTCTTTGAGACGCTCGACGATCTGGAGCGCAGCCCATCACTGATCAGGGCGTTTCTGGCCGAACCTGTTGCCAAGGCCTCCCTCATCCACCGCGAGGGACGACTGCCGGTCCAGCAGGTGATGATCGGCTATAGCGACAGCAACAAGGATTGCGGGATTCTGGCCAGCCAGTGGGGACTCCATGAAGCACAGCAGGACATGACCAGGGTCGCCGCCGAGTCAAATATCGCCCTGCGCTTCTTCCACGGACGAGGAGGTACCATCAGTCGCGGGGCTGGCCCCACTCACCTCTTCCTAGACGCCCTGCCTCCGGGCGCATTGCAGGGTGACCATCGGATGACAGAGCAGGGAGAGACGATCGCTCAGAAATACGCCGACATCTCGACGGCGACCTATCACCTGGAACTTTTACTAGCCGGCGTCACAGGCATCTCACTCGCGGGTAAGCGCCCGGGACGGGAAACCGGAACGTGCTCGCGTATTGCCGATGATCTGGCCAAGGCAAGCCGCAAGGCCTATCGGGCCCTGATCGACGCGCCTGGGTTCATCACCTTCTACGACCAGGCGACCCCGATCGACGCCCTGGAGTCGAGTCGTATCGGCTCACGCCCCAAGCGCCGCTCCGGCCAGCGTAGCCTAGCCGACCTGAGAGCCATCCCCTGGGTCTTCAGTTGGAACCAGTGCCGCTATTACTTGCCCGGCTGGTTCGGTGTCGGCAGCGCCCTAGAAGCCCTGGAGAGGGAGCAACCGGAGCTTTTCAAGACACTTCAGGCCGAGCTTAGGAACTACTCATTTCTTTATTATGTCCTATCGAATGTGGAGACTAACATGGCCAGCGCCGATCTCCCGATCATGAAGGATTATGCGGCCCTCGTGACCGATAAGGAAATCCGCGAAAGAATCTTCAACATCATCTCCGAGGAATTTCAGCGCACCCAGGAACAGCTCCGCAAGGTCTTTGGAGGGAGTCTTGAGGAACGGCGCCCCCGAATGGGTAAAACACTCCAACTTCGCGCCCGAGCCTTGGCCCTTCTCCATGAGCAGCAGATTGTGACTATCAAGGAATGGCGGGCTGCGCGCACGGAAAATCCAGCTAAGGCGGATGCCCTGCTTCCCCGCGTTCTGCTTTCTATTAACGCAATTGCAAGCGGCTTGAGAACAACCGGATAGTCATTGTTTTTACGTATTAATATTCAGAAAGAAGGCCTCCCTGTCCGATGAATCTCGCCATAATTGGCGGTGGCCCGGCGGGTCTCATGGCGGCCGAAGTGGCTTCCGTAGTCATTGCTAAGGGAGCGAGTAGAGAGGACCTAAAAGTCACGCTCTTTGAAGGCAAGCCCTCCGTAGGGCGGAAATTCTTGGTAGCCGGCCATGGAGGATTGAACCTTACTCATTCGGATCCCTTAGATCGCTTCGCCGAGAAGTATCAAGGAAGCATTGAAACAAGATACTGGACATCACTCCTGAAGGACTTCAGCAATCAGGATACCCGCGACTGGGCTACCGGGCTTGGGATTGAGACCTTTATCGGGACAAGCGGCAGGATTTTTCCCAAGGAGTTCAAGGCCGCTCCCCTCCTGCGGAGTTGGATCCAAAGACTGCGCACCAGCGGGGTCAAGTTCGCAGCACGTCATTATTTACAAAACATTTTACCCAAGGATGGCCGTATAGAACTAGAGTTCTCTCATCCTGAGGGTGTTAGCTCATCGATTTTTGATGCGGTTATACTTGCTCTTGGTGGAGCCTCATGGCCTAAAACCGGTTCTGATGCGCAATGGATCCCAATTTTACAGGATCTAGGGATTTCCATCGCCGCGCTCGAGGCGGCCAACTGCGGATGGGAAACTAGCTGGCATCCGGACATCATCCAATTACCAGAGGGACAACCCTTGAAAAATATCGCGGTATCAGCAGGAAACAAAACCATCCAGGGTGAACTGATGATTACTGCGTACGGGCTGGAAGGTGGAGCCATCTACCAGCTGGGACATTCATTAAGATCTATGCCTCATCCGCTCATCTTCATCGATCTAAAACCCACTTTTTCGGTTCAGGAATTACAGCAGAAGTTATCCTCATATTCAGGCAATATTATAAGCGCTGCCAAGAATGCTTGGCGTCTTGGAAAGGCCGCTCATGTTCTTATAAACAACTTGGCTCCTGAGGAATCTAGGAACGATCCGCTTGCTTTGGCCCGTTTTGCTAAGGCCATCCCGATCCCACTCACCGGCCCGCGTCCGATCGCAGAAGCCATATCCTCAGCAGGTGGCATCCGGTACTCGGAATTGAATGATGACTTGATGATCAAAAAACACCCAGGCCTCTTTGTCGCAGGTGAAATGATAGACTGGGAGGCCCCAACGGGTGGTTATCTCCTACAAGGCTGCTTAGCAACAGGAACTCGGGCAGCGCGAGGGGCCCTCCGTTATCTGAACTCTGAAACCCGGCCCGTATCCGCTGGTTCGCTTTCCGTTTAATTTCTTACCTCAATCAGCATAGAGTCACATGATGAATTCCTACCTAGTCGCTTCGGTTGCCTTTCTCTGCATTTTCGGTGGGGCGTTGATCGGCATGCTGATCCAGCGCTTCATTCCCGCTCATCACCTCAGCAAGGATTCCCATGAAAGCGTCAAGTTGGGCGCCGGACTCATCGCCACGATGGCGGCCCTGATTCTCGGTCTGCTGGTCTCCTCCTCCAAGGGAACCTATGACCGCGTCAATGTCCTCATCAACGATGCCGCTGCCAATACGATCAGCCTCGACAGGACACTGAGAAACTTCGGACCCGAGGCAGCTCCACTTAGAAAGCTCCTGCTTGATCGAATCATCATAGTCCGGAATGATGTTTGGCCCGAGGACAACAAGGTGCTTAACAAGGGATCTGCAGTCTTCAAGCAGGAATCGACCATCATCTCTCTGATCAAGGATATAGCCTCTCTTAATGCATCGGATTTAGGTTCCATTCAGATGAAAAACAATGCTCTTTCCATCGCCTCGGACCTGAACAAGGAGCGATGGCAGATCACCGTAGAATCTTCCTCGAAACTGCCTTTACTACTGGTGGTGATTCCTGTCTTTTGGATTACCTTCCTGACCTTTGTTTACGGAATCTTTGCACCAAGGAACGGCACGGTGCTTGCCGTGCTCTTCTTCTGCTCGGTGAGCATTGCGGGGGCGATCTTCCTGATCTGCGAGATGAGCATGCCGCTGGACGGTTCGATTAAGGTTCCAAGCCAGCCCTTCCAGACGGCTTTGGAACTGATCAGTCGATAGTCAAGAGGATGCCCGACCGAGATCAGTTCTTTGACGTCGAAGTGGTAGTGGAGTTCTACTGCTCGTGGTAGTTGTGAAGCAGTCCACCATCCACCACAAAGGTGGCCCCGGTGACATAGGAGGCATCATCGGAGGCTAGGAAAGCGGCAAGTCCCGAAACGTCGTCCGGTTTGCCAAGACGTCCGAGCGGTATCTTCGACTCGAGCAGGGCTAGCAGCTGGGGGTTGTTGAGCAGGGACGTATTGATCGGGGTCGCAATGGCGCCAGGAGCGATGTTGTTAACCGTGATACCGAGGGGACCGAGTTCGACAGCGAGGTCGCGGCAGAGCATTTTTAAGGCTCCCTTGCTTGCACAATAGGTGGAGAAGTGAGGGAAAGGGAGTTCCTCGTGCACGGAGCTGATATTGATGACACGGCCGGGGCGGTTCGTGGCACGCAAGTGGTTCACGAAGTCTTGGGTAATAAAAAATGTCCCACGCAGATTGATCTGCAGAACGAAATCAAAGTCCTCCTCCGTGACATCCCAGAAGTCGGCATGTTTTTCGACGCCAGCGTTGTTTACCAGGATATCGATCTTACCCATCATCTCGACCCCCTCGGCAATGACACGGCGATCATCCTCAGTATTGGCAAGATCACCCTGAATCATGTGTACCCTCCGCCCCAGCGCCGTGATGGTATCGGCGGTCTCCTGGGCGCTCTGGCCCAAGGTACGATCATCCACAATGATGTCGGCTCCTTCCTGGGCGAGACGAATGGCAATGGCCTGCCCGATTCCTTGGGCGCTACCTGTGACGAGTGCTGTTTTTCCTTGGAGTTTCATAGGTATTTGAATGGTTGGTTATTAAATAAAAGTACCGGGAAGATCAGATATCATTGGCCAGTAATTCGGCCACCAAGGCTGTCCATCCCGTCTGATGGGAAGCACCGAGACCCTTACCTGTCTCACCATGGAAATATTCATTGAAGAGAACAAGGTTCTTCCAGTGAGGGTCATTGGCATAGAGGACATCACCCCCATGGCAGGGACGGTTACCCAACTCATCCGGCAGAAAGATGGAAGAGACCCTCTCTGCAAGAAGTCGAGCGGCTTCCCCGAGAGTGATCCAGTTGCCGGAGCGGGTGGGAAATTCCACCTTGAAGCTATCGCCATAGAAATGGTTATAGGTCTCGAGGGACTTAATGATCATGAAGTTGATCGGCATCCAGACGGGTCCTCGCCAGTTCGAGTTACCACCGAACATGCCGGTCTTCCCCTCACCCGGTTCGTAATCAACCGAGTAGACTTGGCCGTTTACCGTGTAGGTGTAGGGGTGTTTCTCGTGGTACTTGGAGACAGAGCGAATGCCGTGCGGTGACAGGAATTCCTCCTCGTCGAACATGTAGCGCAGGATCTTTTCCAGGCGCTTTCTCGGAGTGACCGTTAGCAGATGGAGTCCATCGGGATCATGGCTGGCGGGCCCATTAATTTCCAAAAGCGTAGCAGCGAGCCTAGGTCTGTTTTTGATGAACCATTGAAGACGATTCTTGTATCCCGGATTCATGTTCCGTTGCTCTGATGTCACATAACTGGTGGCAAACATCGGTATGAACCCCACGATCGAGCGGACCTTGATGGGGATGCTTTGCTCACCTAGCTGAAGATGGTCGTAGTAAAAACCGTCCTCATCGTCCCAGAGACCTGTCCCACCGAACTCATTCATCGCCTCGACGATGCGGGCGAAATGGGTGATGAATTTCGTGCCCATGTCGGCATAGACGGGATTATGCACGGCGAGTTCCAACGACATTCGAAGCATCGTTAGGCAGTAGAAGGCCATCCACGAGGAGCCGTCCGCCTGCTTTAGCACTCCACCGGTGGGCAGCGGCCTGGAGCGGTCGAACACCGAGATATTATCGAAGCCCAGAAATCCACCCTCGAAAAGATTGTTCCCATTGCTGTCTTTCCGGTTCACCCACCAGGTGAAATTGATCAGGAGTTTCTGGAAAACCTTCTCGAGAAAGTCATTGTCAGTCACCCCAGCCAGAACTCCCTGATAATAAAGACGGAGAGCTGCCCAAGCATGGACCGGCGGATTCACATCAGAGAAGTTCCACTCGTAAGCGGGCATCTGGCCGTTCGGATGTGTGTACCACTCTCGGAGAAGTAGGATCAGCTGATCCTTGCAGTAAACGGGATCGACTCTTCCAAGCGCTGCTGTGTGGAAGGCGAGATCCCAGGAGCAGTAGTAGGGATATTCCCACGTGTCGGGCATCGAAATGACATCCCGGTTGAAGATGTTCTCCCAATCCTCATTGCGCACCGAATGTCCGGGGGGTGGAGGAGGCTCCGTGGAATCCCCCTTAGCCCACTCGCTCTGAACCAGATTGTAAAATTGCTTCGACCAGAGAAGCCCCGCATAGGCCTGACGGGTAACATTTTTCTGCTCGGCGCTCAGTGCGGGGGCGAGCTTGCTGCTGTAGAACTCTTCCGCATCCTCAACTCTTGCTGCAAAAATATCCTCAAAACTGTCGTCCAGCGGCTCACCTTGCGCCGCTCCCTTCTCCGTCAACCGCATTCTAAGCACGACGGAATCTCCCGCCGGAATCGTGAGGTTGTAACGGCCGGCGGTCTTCGTGCCGAATTGCTCCGGGTTGACCGCGTCGGCTTTTCCTTCGATCACCGCATCATGAAAGGCATCCTTCACATAGGGACGAGCCAACGGCTCCCCGTAGAGACGTTGGGTGTTGGTCTCGTTATTTGTGAAAAGAAACTCAGGCAGTTTCCCGTCCGGCCCCTTGTCAAAAGTCATCTCGTACTCACCCATCACCGCATGGACGGCAGAAACTGTTCCGGGTCTCGCAATGGAGATTTTAGGTTCTTCGAGGCACTCCTCACTGATCTGCCCCCAGGCCCAGGTATTCCGATACCAGAGGGTCGGGAGAAAAACGAGATCCGCTTGATCCGGACCCCGGTTGCTGATCGTGACCTTGATCAGAATGTCCTTGATCGATCCCTTCGCGTACTCCACCTGCACATCGAAATAGCGGTTCTGATCAAATACCCCCGTGTCGACAAGCTCGTACTCGGGTTGCAGGTGAGTGCGACGTCCATTCTCGGCTACCAGGTCGGCGTAGGGAAACTCTGCCTGGGGATATTTGTAGAGTCCCTTGCAGTAGGAGTGGGTCGGCGTGGCGTCCAGGTAGTAGTAGAGTTCCTTGACGTCCTCCCCATGATTTCCTTGCGGACCGGTGAGACCGAAGAGACGTTCCTTGAGGATCGGATCCTTTCCATTCCAGAGCGCAATCCCGAAGCAGAGACGCCCGAAGCGATCACTCAGCCCAAGCAATCCATCCTCGCCCCAGCGATAGACGCGACTGCGGGCCTGATCGAAGGAAAAAGAATTCCAGACATCGCCGTCAGCAGAGTAATCCTCGCGCACGGTACCCCACTGGCGCTCCGAGAGGTAGGTTCCCCAGAGCTTCCAGAAGCGCTCGCGGCGAGAGTCCTCTCCAAGTCGAATCTCCTCGGCGGTGGGTTCAAGGGGTGATGGCATCATAGATTTCTAAGGTGCGGGGGATGGATTATTTTCCGGATCGCACTGTTTTTCAAAAACCTGATATTCGATGCTAACCACCTTTCTAGGGGTGGCCGAGGAATCCCATTGGGCATACGTGATCACGATCTGGAAGCACCTCCCCTCTCCTCCGAGAGTGAAGAGAATGGGCGTCTTGTTTTTAATCGCTGCATCAAAATCAAGGTCAGCGATTCGTTTCGATGCCACCTCCCTTCCCCCAGCTTGGAGCACCAGCCTCAGGTCAAGGTCACCGCTGCCCGTGAATGTGTTCTTCAGCATCAACTCCTCCCCGGCGGCATTCGTACCAAGAGTTCCTTTCCATCCACCGTTGCGGGCCTGCAGATAGGCGGTGCATCCGGCAATCGGAACGATGGATCCTTCGCTAAGTCCATAGCTGCATTGGGTAGGATCCTTGGATAGATGGAGCTTCTGAAGCACCGCCCTGGACAGTTCCCAGTAAGCAAGCTTGGGATCGATACCGAGCGGTCCGGTCACCTTCTCAAGGTCCGTCAACCCGAAATCCTGAACGATCATTGTGACAATGGAACGGATCTGCTCATCCTTGCGGTTTGAGGATTCGAGAAGGTGCTTGAGTCGTTCGGACTGACTGCGCCGCGACAAGGTGCCCGCGCTCAGCGGCCCCAGGACGGCAACCAACGTGGTGAGGGCAAGCAGGAAGGGAACCAAGAGAGGTGCTTGGTTACGGCGAATCAGAAAACAGAATGCCGATACAGTCAGCCAGATGCCTGCGGCCAATGCGGAATATCGGTCGAAGGTCACGCCGTACTCCTTGATGCGGAGCGCGAGGGAGATGAAGAGGAGGGCGCTGCTGAGCAGGAAGGCCGGTGGATAGATCAACGAGAACCATCGGGCCCAGGAACGCTCCCCCTTCCACGGGAGGATCAGGAGCATGGCCAGCGTTCCATACGCCCCAAGGGAGAGCACCGGAGTCGCCACCATGCCGTTTGGAAGCTTCCACTGGATGATGATCTTCACGGCATAAGCGGCAAGGATTCCCATGAAGAGGAAACCGATCGGGATCAGCGCCCACTTGCAGAGATTGGACCAGACCTTGAACCCAGGCTGGTCGGGATAGAGGTCATCCTTGGCGGACGGAAACAGAGCCAGGGCAGTGACGGGGTAGATTAGGCATCCTGCAAGGGCAAGGAGATCGAAGTGCAGACACCGCACAAAAAAGAAATGGGCTTCCAATCCAAAGAGTATCTTCACGCTCAAGAAGGCCAGTTGAAGGCCGATTTCCACAATCGCCGTCATAATCGCGGCAAGTACGAGGGCGTTCAGCCAACCGACATTCACCCTCCACCAATTGAGACTTCCATCGCGTACAAGGCCGGGCACCACGCTGGCCAGGGCAAACGCCATCAGCACCAGCATCCAGAAGCAAAACCACACCGTTCCAGTGTGAATAATGCCCACGGGAACAAGGAAAAAGAGACCCGTCATGGCGATCAGCGCGGCCGGATGCAGGATCGGTTGAAATCGAGGATGGAGTTCCGATCCATAGACCGCGCCGACGAGAAGAGGGAGGCCAAAGAGCATCGTGAGGGAAATCCTGATGCATTGTTCGTCGGTCGGGGTCCACGAGGAATGGATGGAAACAATATATGCGGCGGTGGCGATCAGTGCCGCCAGGATCGGCAGGGGGAACCGACGCATTCCCGCGAGCTTCGATACGAAATGCCTGAAATTGGGAATTCTCACCTTTTTGGATAAGTAGAGGGTATCTGCATTGAGGATTTATTCGGTCACATTGAGACAAGAACTCTGCGGAGTCGGTCAAGAGCCGACTGTGAGACCACTTGCTTGAAGGTTATACGATCTGCGGGAATGGTTTCCTTCCATGCTTCAGTCACTTCTCCCTCTTCAGCCAGTGCTATCCAGACGGTGCCAACCGGTTTTTCCAACGTCCCACCATCTGGACCGGCAATGCCTGTGGTAGCGATAGCATAACGGGACCCGCTTTTTTGTAGTGCCCCCTCCGCCATGGAACGCACGACTTGCTCGCTGACCGCGCCGTGAGCCTCGATCAACCCAGAATCAACACCCAGCAGTTCTGACTTCGATCGGTTGCTATAGGTGATAAATCCCTCCAGAAAAACCTTCGAGGCACCCGGAACATTCGTGAGGCGATTGGCAAGATGCCCGCCGGTGCAGGACTCTGCCGTGACTAGCGTGATTCCGCGTTCCGCAAGCAGATGAACAACGATCTCCTCCATGGATTTCTCATCTCCCGAAACCAAATAATCGCCAACCACGGCCAGAACAGAGGGCTCCACTTGGTCGAGAATCTCACGAGGTCCGATCAATCGGAAATCGACCTCGTTGGGCCGCGCACAGTAGCCAACCTCAAGATCTCCACGCTTAGAGAGTTCCAGGCCGATTTTTGCCTCAACCATCGACTCACCCATTCCGACAACCTTGTAAATGCGACATTCCTGGGTGACCCCGCCGGAATGGCGTTTAGCTAATTCCCTCAAGACAGGAAGCACATGGGCAACGGCCATCGGCTGCAACTCACGGGGAGGCCCAGGCAACAGAAAGATATGGGGAGAGGACCAGGAGATCCCTTCCACTGCTGGAAGATAGAGACCGGGTGCAGTGCCATTGTCATTCGGGAGAACAGTTGCCCCCTCAGGAGCCATCGCCTGTCGCTCCATACGGGGCTGAAACGCAAATCCCCGGCGTCTGCAACGCTCCTGAATTCGTTCCAGTGTCTCGGGGTGGGGAAGCATCTTTCTCCCCAGAAGTTCAGCTGCCAGTTCGCGGGTAATGTCATCGGTCGTCGGTCCGAGTCCACCGGTCACAATAATGACATCCGTGCGGGCAAAAGCCTCCAGAAGTGCATCCCGGATCGGCGCACCATCGGGCACCGTGCTCTGACGGGCGATTCTGAGTCCAAGGGGAAAAAGTTCCCGGCCAAACCAGGAAAGATGCGCGTCACGGACGCTCCCAAGCAAGAGTTCGCTGCCTGTGTTCAGCAACTCCACACGTAAAGGAAGTGGGATCATTGCTCAGCCCCCGTCACGATGCCGAGCCAGCGATCTACCATCCCCTTCTGCCATACGGTCTCTTCAATGGCATAGGCGTGACCCAGATTGGCAAGCATCCTGGCGAGAACCTCCCTGGATCCTGGGTTTTCCAGATGTTCGTCGCTCAGCTCGATATTCTGACGTGCCAGAATGTCGGCACAGTCCGCAAGGGAAAGGATACGTCCGGAATGAAAGGGATCAAAATAGGTCTCGCCGCAGCGGGCTATGAAATGACCGGGGAGATTCACCCCGTGAAGTGTTATGCCGGCACGTGCCGCGACGAATATGTAGAGAAGGGTGAGGGTGAGAGGCAAACCCCGTCGACTCTCCATCACGCATGGCAGGATGGAATTCTCGTGATTGTAGTAGTCGTTTGCATTGCCATCGAACCCGAGTTCCCCGTGCAAATAACGAGTCAGAACGCTTACCGGATCAGATTCACCGACGGCGATTCGCCTGCCAAACTCGCTACCCCAGGCATCCACCATGGCAAGGCATTCCTCCAGATCGATCCAAGGCATCAAAGCGCCTGCAATCAGCCAAGAGGCCCGCTCCAAAGGGATCTCCTCCCCTTTCAAAAGAGCTTCCAGCTCAGACGCGGCTCGCTTGCCCGCAATGGCATGGAGAACTTCCTGCGCATGGGCTGCGACAATCGCCGAATCCGCATTCACAAGGTTCCGGAGATCGGGAACGGCACTCTCTCCCTTGAGGACCAACTGCTCTTTCACCAGACCGACCGTATGAGGATCATCGTCACGAAAGAGACGAGCCAGAGCATCACACTGCGTGGACATGAAAGTAGGATGGAACCTTAAAGCTGAAAGCTGAAGCATTAAAAAACAGAGCGGATCATGCCGCGACCACATCCACCGCCGTGACTTCCCCTGCCTCGGTCGTGATTCGTACGGTAGCTGGGCGGCAGCAGACTGCGCAGTCCTCGATGAGCTCCACAGAGCCATCTTCGGCTGTCTCAATTTGAATGGCGAATTCTTCCCCGCACTGGGGACACTGGATCAGGATTTCCTCAAGCCAAGACATGGATGAAAAAAGGGATGAAAGCTGAGACCTGAAGTCTGAGTGCAAAATCAGGGCTGAACCAAAAGGAAATGAGAAACCTCTAGGGAGGTAAAATTATGATACTTACCACAAGGGCCCTCTTGCAAAAACTCAGGTTTCAAGTTTCAGACCTCAGGTTTCTCAAGCCTACTCCTCGATCTCCAGGCGTCCTGCATCTCCCCAGAGGGATTCCAGTCCGTAGAGATCGCGCTTGTCCTTATGGAAGATGTGAATGATCACACTGCCGTAATCGATGATGACCCACTGGCTGATTGGGAATCCATCCTCGGCAATCGGGCGCAGTCCGGTGACTGAGCGAACCTTCTCACGGATCGAACCGGCAATGGCCTTGAGTTGAGGTTCCGAAGTGCCAGAGACGATCAGGAAAAAATCGGTGAAGGAAGAGATCTTCCTCATATCGAGGAGGACTATATCCTCAGCCTTCTTGTCGAGTGCCCCCTCTGCGCAGAGTCGCACGAGTGCCTCCTCGGGATCGAGCTTCACGATTTTTTTGATTTTCTTAACCGTAACTTTTTTCTCCTTCACAATCTTCTCAACTTTTTTATTGGAAGCGGGAGCCTTGGGCTTCTTAACAGTTGTCAGCTTCTTAGTAGTTGCCATGGAGAAAATCGCGGTACGGGTGATGCGTCATGATGAAATCGTATACCCGCTCGGGCAGCATAAAGCGAATGGAAAGCCCCTTGGCCAATCGTTCCCTGATTTCCGTGGAGGAAAGATCAATACGGCGGCGTACCACCGGGAGCTCGCATGATTCCAACTCGGGAGCATTTCCGCGATCGAGCACCGCGAAATCAACCAAGTTCCGAAGCTCCTCGATCTCATGCCAGCGCGGAAGATCCTTCAGATTATCGGCTCCGATCAGGTAAAGAAAACGCACTCCAGGGTAATCCCCAAGCAATTCCCGGACCGTATCGATGGTATAAGAGGGTCCCTCGCGACTAAGCTCGCGATCATCCACGGAGAAACGTGCTTCGGATGCAATCGCCTCCCGGAGCATAGCCAGTCGCGATTCATCAGATGCGGCGGGAGGACGTTCCGTCTTGAAGGGTGAGAGTGCTGCAGGAATGAAAATGATTCGTTCCAGTTGCAGTTCCTCCAGAGCGGCTTCCGCAAGAATCAAATGACCAAGATGAACTGGGTCGAAGCTTCCACCGAACAGGCCAACCCGTTCGACATGGCCCGGAATTCTGTTGGTAGCCATGGGGGTTGGAGTGATTCCTGTTTGTGTATGGTATCTTCTGATCTTTCCTAAGAGTTTTCAGCCTTCAGGCTTCAGCCTATCAACTAATAAAGTAGATAAGGCTGTCTCTCTGAGCGAAAGCGGCTCAAGAACGGCTGCCAGGAGGCCACGATCTGCTCGGGGCGCTTGGTGGCCAGTTCGCGACGGATCGTATCACTTCCATAGACCTTCTGGAAGAGATCGAGCTTGGACTTGCTCGCCTTGGTGAAAATCATTCCGTGTGATTCTCTGTTGCACTCGGCGAGTGTGTAGAGGGCGGCCGCTCCGAGATCCCCTCCCCCGCTGGGATTCGCATGATAGATCACACCTGGTCCCGAGGCGGTCACGGTCGGTTCCACCTTGATATCCTCACACTTCGCCCTGAGGGAGGAGACCATCTGAGGCTTCACCCAAGGGGCTCCGAGCACCTGAAACGCTTTCGGAGAAAAGAGACCCTGGTCCAGCCCGCCCGCAAGCTCTCCAACGACACCCGTAATCACGTAATAACTCGGGGACATCTCATTGGGAATATTGGGTGAGGGAGGAACCCAGTGCAGGCCGGTCATCGGCCAAGTCATTGAGCGGTTCCAACCGTGCATCTTCACCACCTGCAGATTGGCCTTAGGCCCCATCCAGCCTTTGGAGTTAGCCATGAGAGCAAGCTCGCCCACCGTCAGGCCATGGACATAGGGAATGGGAAACTGCCCAACAAAGGAGATCCACTTCGGTTCGATCCCCTGTCCCTCCACACGGTTGCCGCCGAGAGGATTCGGACGATCCAGAACGACAAATTCCTTACCTTGCTCCGCACAGGCCTGCAGGCACTTCCCCATCGTGCTGATGTAGGTGTAGCTACGGCAGCCGATATCCTGCATGTCGTAGACCAGGACATCGAT
The DNA here is from genome assembly GCA_021413925.1 of Verrucomicrobiota bacterium. Classification (NCBI taxonomy): domain Bacteria; kingdom Pseudomonadati; phylum Verrucomicrobiota; species Verrucomicrobiota bacterium. Next base: position 118,003 of record JAIOPL010000004.1, on the reverse strand, counting down.
ACCGGCGAGCATCTGGGGAGTCGGCTTTCTGGTGTCTCCGTAGAGTGAGTAAGCAGGTAGGCCTGTCAGGGAATCACGTCGCGAGCGAACCTCGATTCCAGCCTTCTCCGTCCCATCAAGACCATGCTCGGGAGTGTAGAGTGCCACGAGGTTGACATGCTTCTTCAGGAGAATCCGGGTTTTCACCCCGGTTGAGTTGACCCCGGTCTGATTGGTGACAAGTCCAACCCGTTTTCCGCGGAGCAGGTCGAAGTTGTTCTTCTGAAGCACATCGATTCCCAGTTCCACGGCGTTTGCGTTGGAGATCGAGAATGATATCAATGCGGAGAGCGCTAGCAGAAGGGAGAGAAAAAGCGTTAGGGTTCGGAGTTTCATAAGAATCGTTTCGTCAGTAAGAAAGTTATCTGGTTTCCTACAAGTTATGAGATGCTCTTCACCCGGTCAACTGCTGCTCCTTGGTGTTCCTGGAATGGAAGTCGATGATTCCTACGCCGACTTCATCCGCAGGGTTCAGCCCGGAGGATTTATACTGTTCGGACGCAATATCGAGACCCCCGACCAGCTCCGACGACTCACGGATCGACTCCGGGAACTCAGCGACATCGAGCCAATCATCACCATCGACCAGGAAGGAGGACGCGTCTCCCGGCTCAAGCTTCTGGGGAACGAGCCTCCCAATGCCCGCCAACTCCGGGACAAGGGAGATCTTGAACTCATTGCCTGCCATGGGGAACTAACTGGACAGCTCCTGCGGATCTTCGGCTTCAATCTCGATCTCTGTCCTGTTCTGGACATCGCCTTTGACGACGAGGCTGATAACTCCCTTCGCGGCCGATGCTACGGCACGACGGCCGATCAGGTCATCACGATGGCGGGCGTCTTCAACAAGGCCCTCCAGTCAACCGGAGTCCTTTCCTGTGGAAAGCACTTCCCTGGCTATTCCTCGGCTTCCAGTGATCCCCATCACGAACTCTCCGCCCTGCCTCGTCCACGTACCGAACTCGAAGCTCACGAGCTCAAGGTCTTCCGTCACTTTGCCACAGGGGAAAACTCGGTCGACAGCATGATGACAGGTCATATCGCCTTTGCAGAACTCGACGCCTCAGGCTTACCCGCCTCGCTCTCACCCGTTATCACCACGAAGCTACTCCGGGAGGAGATGGGCTTTCAGGGACTTGTCATGACCGATGACCTCGACATGGGCGCGATTATCAATCACCACGGTTTCGACGAGATGATCCGTCTCGGACTGGCCGCTGGAAATGATCTCCTGATGATCTGCCATCGTACAGAACTTGCCGAACAGGCCTTCAAAATCCTCGAAAAGAGCCCCTCCGATCAACTCGAGCGCGCTTATGCGAATCTCGCTGCCTTCAAGGCGAAAATGGCTCCACCCACGACCTTCACTCTCGAGAACTTCCAGGCCCTTGACCAGGGCGTCTGGGATCTACGGGTTAATGTCCTTGGCGCAGAAGGCGCCGCCAAACGCAGCCCCGAAGACGGGAAGCGCTCCCCCGTCGAAACTTACTAAGAATTACCTAATCAAGCAGGGACCAGAGACGCGGTGGGGAAAAGCAACGGAGCCCTCACCTCGCATTCGAGGTATCGTTCCACGGCCTCTGAGGCTTCTTCCGGAAGCGAATAGATCAAGGCATCATTGAGGAAGTAGGAGATTCCGGCCGCTTCCATCGTGATACAGAACTCATCCAGGCACCTATGACGGAATCCGCCCGTCACCTCCACCACCGCTCCCTTGATTGACTCAAGCCAGGGAATCATACCCCCCTCGAAGAGAAAGGGCATGGCAATTGCCCCGGACTTTATCTCTTCCCAAGCCTCCGGAGAGCAATCCCAGAATCCCGCGAAGTCATCGTGTGCATCGGCAACGATCCGCTCCAGATGCGATGCGGGAATCTCCGCGCTGCTTGAGAGACCGTTCTTCATGAGATAACGGAGAATTGCGACGGCAACAGATCGTTTCCGCCCGGAACGGAAGAGATGGGAAACCCAACCGAAGTTCTTTTGGATGAGACGGGTTTTTCCCAGCGCTAGACCCAAATCCAGCCCCAAATCCAGTTTCGCTCCCCACTCCAGAACACCAGCGAGTGAATCGCCAAGTTCCTCGCCCTCCAGCGAGCACACATCATTGTAGATGAAGTGAACCTCTTCGCTACTCTGGGTAGCCTCACTGAGCCTCCGCCTCAACGGCACAACAAGATCCCCGAATGCCTCGATATAGGCTGGTTGGAAATCGATACAAAGAAGCATGAAGGGGTGGAAAAAACGTTGCTTGGGTCGGAGACTCTAGCCTGAGAAACGCTTTCGTCATGAACCAAATGACGAAACATGAAGAAAACTGACCCCGGGTGGAATCGAACCACCATCTAGAGTTTAGGAAACTCCTATTCTTTCCGTTGAACTACGGGGTCAGTTGATTATGAACTACTTACAGAAAGAGGAATCCTAGTTTTTCCCATTTATAAGGGAAAACATAAGGGGCGTTCTATTCCGTTCAAGATAATCCATCGGGGTTGATGATAGACGGAGAATCAAAAAAGGAAAGCATCGAGGAATAGTGAGGGGCGGATTGCTCGGGCCTCCTTGTGTTTCATGGAGAATCAAAGTTGATTCCCTACAGAGTCGAGATTGATTTTTTTGAAAACTGAAAACCCCCGCCAGTTACGGCGAGGGCTTGCAGCCTATGAGTTCGGACACCGCCACACGGCGGGCCGAAGAGAAAGCCAATCAACTAACCCACTAAAAAGTTTCCGTTGCTGATAGAAAACTGATGAAGCCTCCATCCTCGCGGCTGCAAAGATCCTCAAGCTGGCGTGTCGTGCTTGACTGATCGTCCGAGTGCTGGATCTCAATTCCGTACTTGGTGGCTACCTGTGCCAACTCTAAAACATAGTCGGCCTCACGCTGAACCCTGAGGGCTAGGCGATTAATGAGGTGCTGGCGAAACTCCTCCCAGTTGGCTCTACGGAATGCGTCGAGTGCGGCGGAACAGCTGGCCTCCATTGCGGAGAAGTCCCCGTTAATTTTTCCGCCATCTCGGAAGTCTGCATGAAGGGCGATCTCTTCATCGGTCGCGCTGCCGGAGTGGACTACGGCGGTGAGCCTGTCTCTCTCCTCTCTAAACGCTGCTTGGCTCCATTTATCAACTTGGGCTTGGAGTTCTGATTCCCGCTTTACTAGGGCGGCAATGTTCTTCGGGAGGGCTGGGGCTTTGGTGGTCATAGTTTTGGTTTGGTTTTGTGATTACTCCTTACGGGCTAGGGCGAAGATTTCGCTCTTGTGATTCTTGAAAAGTTCCGCGGCGAGCTTCTTGTTGCCGGTCTCGACTGCCTCGACATATGCGGCGGCAGCATTGAAGCGTTTTCCGCTGGGGGCAATGTCTGAGGCGAGCATTCCACTACTCTTCAAAATCGCATTGATTTCAGAATGCAGGGTTTTGATCCGAAGATCCTTGCGAACATACTCTGCCTTCAACTGCTGCTCCTCGCGGCGGAGAGCTTGAAGTTTAACTTTGCTAGCGGCGACTTGCGCGGTGAGCTTAGTCTGTTCTGTTGATGGTGTGGTGAGCTTACTCATTAGATTTCGGGGCTGGGGTTGGAGCTGGTGCGGGGGTTGGCTTATCGGTTGGGAGATTCTGAGTCCCCGGAGGGCCTTTAATTTCCAGCGAGATTTTCGGGATATTGCTGATTGTCATGGTGGGAGTCGTGAGGCGCATTCCTTGGCGGATGAGTCAAATTTTCGGCCTGTCTGACGGCCTTTCGCCTCAAGTTTTTATCAGGATGCAAAGCTGGTTTCCTGCCTGTGCCTCCATGAACGGCGCGGCGCGTCTCCCAACCGGCCTTCACACTTTCTTTATAGCTCTCACGGGCTTGAACTGCCTTCTGTCCCCTAGCATGAAAAAAACCAAGCAGCTCCTCCAAGGATCTGACATGAAAGCTAAGGATCGCCCGGCTAACTTTTAGCTGCTTTGCAATCTCGGAAAGCGGGCGGCTCCCCAGATCATGCCTTTCTGATTGCAACATCCATAGTAAGCAGACGCATCTCAAGCCAAGGGACTGAGCTGTTGAACCGCTTAAGGCCACGGGCAACAAGCTTTCAAGCGTTTGCTTGAGAAGATCCGATGATGCGGATGATCTCCCCTCGCGCTTCCAGTCCCGCTTTAGTCCCTCAGTCTCAGGGGTTGCTGGGTCGAACTCCTCAAGCAGATGTCGGTCGATCTCGTCATAATCGAAGTTGAAGGCTGCAATGCTCGTATCGTTTTCGTATGCGTGAAAGGATTCCATGCTTCACGCGCCGTGTGTCAATCTGCGCGGGGCTGAGGATTGCGCATAGGTCGGTTTTATTTCGTTCGAGGGTCATCATGCCCCGCCGTGGCAACCAGTATTCTGAGGGCCTTTCTGGGAAGCCTGAAATGGCGGTCTGAGCTGCGATCTGCGCGGATGTTTTTGGGGTGGTAGAAGTTGCCACCCCAAAATTCCTATCATCTCTTCCACCCACCTTCTTCTTCTGGAGATTGTAGAGCTTGCCCTGAAGGAGTGCGTGAGTTCCCCGGCCTGCTTAAAGCCTCTCCATGCGATCCATGATCCGATCCATCATCTGATCCGTAAGGCTATCGAGTGAGGCTCTCACTCCCACCTCATCCAAGTTGACCAGCTGCGCAACGGCTTCCTCCCTCATGCGGTTAATCTCCTCAATCCATATCGTCGCCACAGCCTGAGCATCACGGGCGACTTCCTCACGGGTGGTGATCGAGTCTTTCAGTCTTGCGACTTCGATCTTTAGCGAAGCGGCCTTATGCTCGGCAATGTCGGCACAGGCCCGCATCTTTCGGCACAGATGATCGTGAAAAGCAGTCGTGCCGATTCCTAACTTGAAACGCTTGTGGACAGCTTGGCGACTAAGCCCGCTGTATTTTTGCAAGGCTAGCTTTTTGGGGTTGGATTTTCTGGGCATGGAAAAAGTAGATAGGGGGGTGTGGGTAGTTACTGGGTCAAATAGTTGGCGACGATCTCAGCGGTGCTCGCTGGTGAAACAACTAGCTCATTTTGATCCAATTGTTTTTTAGCTTCTGCGATCTCCCTCCTACTTGTTAGGAAACTATTATCATTAAGGAAACCCATAAAGAATGAAGGCCAGTACGCCCAACCTCGGAGTGCTGATGCGTTTAAGATAACTGGAACCACGAGGGGTGGTCTTGCTGGCTTTCAAACCCTAATGATCGTCGAGAACTCCTTACCTAGTATCCGCTGGGGGTTGTCCGTCCGTCCGCTCCCCCTATAGGGAAGCGCGGACGCGGACAAATGACCCCTTTTTCCACGGACAATCCGCGGACAATCCACGGACGGAACAGAGTAAAAAGGATGATTTCTGAAGTCTTTCATCTATTGAATAAGTGCCGTTTTCTGTGCGGACACAAAACCTCTGTGTTTTCCTGAGAATCTGATCTGTTTCTGAGCTTCAGCGGCGGCAATCAGGTCATAGGCTTTTGATCTTCCACACCCTTTTTCCATTACCTTTCCGGCCAATTCCGTCTTGGAGATTCCGTTCGGGTGAAGTGCTTCAACAATCTCGACAACGGCGGAGGTAGTGACGCTGGAAACCTTCTTTCCCGTTTCGCTCAGTCCGGCAATCTTGGCGGCGACATCAACGCTCTTGTCGGGAACGTAAAGCATATGATCCGCCTTTAGTCGGAGTGCCATCGGCTCAATCTCTCGGAAATCGTTATTCTTGCCCGAGGCGAGCCCGATCAGTTCCGGGTCATCTTCACTCAGCGGAGCGATATTGAGAACGGCCCGAGCCCATCCAAGGAGAACCTTGCTGTTTCTTCCAAAGTTGGCGCGATCCAAACCGAAAGCCCCAGCGGCGGCAACCTTACCAGTTCTGGCATGGTGGACGACGACGACGGAACGATCAGAACGGCCATGACGGGCAAGTTGGCCGATAGCGTCGAGGGTTTGGCTCATCCCATCGTCGCTGTTCAAGTCCCCTATTGCAAAATCACGGAGAACATCAAACACAACGACATCCGGGTTATGCTGCTCGATTGCGTCGGCAATTCGGTTGTGTGCCTTATCACTCGACGGACGCATCAGAACATCGTGGGAGTTCTCCAGGGTGTGAAAGACGATCTTTCCGTCAAGGAATGCGATTTCATCCGGCCCGAGGGTCTTTGTCATCTTGGCGAGGTCATGGTGAAGGCGGCGGTTTCCATTCTCAGTCTGAAGGAAAAGCCATTTCGGATTGCCTTGTGTCGGCCATCCAAGGAAAGGAAGCCCCGAGGCGGAGCAAATCGCCAACTGCATGACAAGGCGGCTTTTTCCGATTCCGCCTGATCCCATGATCGCAAGAGATCCCCCTTTTTGGAGATAGCCGTTGCCTAGATACAAGTCGGCATCGTTGAAGGTCATTTTTAGGATCTCGGAAACACTTCGGAAGGTAAGTCCCGAATTACGGAGTTCCTTATCCGCTGTAATCTTTGCCAGTTCGGCAATCTGTCCTTGTGGATAGTCGCCAGCATATGCGGCGGAGATGCTGCGCTCGGCAACCGCTATCACCTCCCTGAGTCGCGACTTTTCCCTTACCTTCTCGGCAAAATAAGAAACGTTCGTCGCTGTGGGAATGAAGGTCTGAAGTCCTGTAATATAGAATGCCCCGCCGACATTCTCGAGTTGCCCCTGATCCGTGATTTCCTGAGTTAAGGGAGTTAGCTCGATAGGCTTCCCGTCCCTCTTCATCCTGAGCATGGTCGAGAAGATCGTCCCGTGTGCAGGATGGTGGAAATCGTTTGGAGTGATCCCCTCGAGGGAGTCCAGACAAGCGGGAGAGAGTAGAACGCTAGAGAGAAGGCCCTTTTCTGAGTCTAGGGCGGCGGGTAAAGATCGTTCCTTGGCCGGGGCTTGCAATGGCATCATCGTGAGGCCCGGACGGGTGAAGCTGATGCTGTGGGGTTTGACTTGCTGTGGCATATGTCTGGTTTTCACGAAAGGCGGCCTCTCTTGCTGGGTGGCCGCCTTTTCGCGTTTGTGGATCTCTCCGAGTTAGGAAAGAAAGGCTTGTAAATCCTCTTTACGGATTCTGAGTGTTTTTCCGACACGGATTGCCGGGAGGGAGCCCCGCTTGATCATTCCGTAAATGGTGCATCGGTGAACCCGTATGAGATGGGCGGCCTCGGAAGGCTTAAACACTAGGGACGTTGTATCGGGTTGGATCTGCATAGAGTTGTTGCCTTTGTCAAACTGAAGCCCTCGCCCTCGGCCAATAATGACCGGGAGCAAGGGCGCGCTTGGCGATCAGATTGCCCGATTAAGAATGCAGGGATTGATTTTTTTCCGTTGTGAATCGCAGTCTTGGATTTCTTAAGTTCGTGATTCTTGACTGCCTCCTGAACCCATGCCCTAAAAGCCAAGCCTTCATTAACGATCATAGATCCACGGGCGATATCCCTCTTGGTCGGCTCATACGTCCTCTTGGATTTCGGTTTCAAGATTTCGACGACAGCTTTGGCGGCCGCAATGAGTGCGCCTTGATGGTCGCGGGCTTCCTCCACAAAATCGTTGCATTGCTCGCAACAAGTAGCTTCGGGCATTGTGTTGAGTGGATCGGGATTGTTCCCCATTTGTCCTTTGATATCCCGCTCGCAGATACAGCAAGTGAAGGGCTGGAACTCTAGCTTTTTTGGTGTCTTGGTTTTCGTTGTCATGGCGTCGGTGTTTTTGGTTATTCCCCAGCGGAAGTGCCGGAGGAAATTTGTTACGGAGGAGGGGGGGGGTTATTAGATGCCCCCCTCGTTCATGAGGCGGGCGAGGTATTGCCTCACGCTTGCGACTTCGATCAGTCGGCGGCCCTTGCTCTTCCCCTCACGTCGAAGATTGACGGAGCGGATACGCTTGCTCTTGATCAACTCAAAAGTCGCGGTTCGGCCGATTGCGAACATCGGCTTCATGGATGGGATCTCGATAAACTCGGGATCGGTGATGCTGGCGGCCTTGACGGCGGCGGTGGTGTATTTTGGGTTAGGATTGTGTGGCATGGGTCAATTTGGTTCGTCTGATTTCCAATTTGTACCCTTTAGCGTGTATTATACACAACCATTTGTTGTTGCTTTTGTTGCTTTGTGTATTTACATACAGCACATGAAAACCACGCAATCTGATCATCCCCTCTACCGCTTGAGATTTGCTCTCGGGCAAATGACCGAAACCGCCTTTGCCGATTTAATCGGTATTCCACGCCACCAAGTCGCCAACATTGAACACGGCCGAAGCAAGGGCGGCTTTGACCTTCAACTCTCGCGCCGCATACAGGCGGCAACGGGCGTTTCTTCTGAATCATTGATGCGGGGCGACAAGCCCTTGATTATGATGAACGGCAAGAAACTTGATCCCGCGGGATTTGAGGCTTGGATCAAACAATCAGTTTCCGAAGAGGATAGGATCTCTCAAAAAGAGGAAGTTGCCTTGCGTTGCCAACTCCTCCTTGATGCGGCGGCCGCGCGCGGCAACGGAGATTTGCGCCGGATGTTCCATCGTCTATGCGGCGCGATTGAGGAGGTGAGAGAGGAAGCGAAAGTGACTTTCTCCGATATTGATTCACAGGCGCGGAAGGGTGCTGAAATAAATGATGGGATAGTAACACGGAGCCAGCTCGACGAACTCATCGGAGATTCGCCCGACTATCAACATTTGCGGAATCAACTTCCCGCCAAGGGGCCAATTAAAACAATGGTTGAGAGCTTTAGGAACTGGGGAGCCCTTGCCGAAAGGGTGGCAATCAAGTTTGGTCACACTACTGACTCGACAGAATCTATTCGCTCAATCTGGCGGATTCAGGCGAAAGATGGAATCTGGCACGAGATCACTATGGAGAAGTTTTACTTTAAAGGACTCGGCAATAGTAACGAGGCGGATCGAGTTTTGAAGGAAATCAAAGGCGGGGCCAAATCCGTAAGGCTCGACGTGGGCTTGGATTAACCAGCTTGAACCTTGCGGCGGGCGGGGCGTTTCTTCTCGGAGACGGGCTCCGGCGCGGGCTCCGGCATTGAATCCATAAGGCTCGGGATCTTGGCAAGGGCGGCCGTTTGAGATTCTGGCCGCATATGCAGATAGGAAAGATGCGCCGTCGAGGTTAACGAGTGCCCCCCCATTAGTCGCCTTTGCTCCGCGCCAATGTCTGCCTCTAGCATTCTCGTGTGAGATAGATGCTTGAAGGAGTGAAAGCTTTTCTTGCGGAACTGGCGGCCCTTCCCCTTTTTCTCGCGCCCGAGCGGAATCACAATCCCCGCCTTTGCCATGATCCGGCCAAACTCGTTGGAGAGCCCTTGATGTCCTCCCGAGACGCGACTGCAAAGCGTAGGGAACAAGGGGTCAGTCGGCTTTCCCTGCTCTTGATCCTTGAGCCATCGGAGGATGTCTTGAGCCATGACCAAAAGGCGCGGGTCTTGATCGAGGTTTCGGGTCTTGGAAGGGAGGTATTTAATAAAGCCCCTTTCGAGATCGAGGTTGCCCCATTTGAGCCTTGCCACATCCCCAAGGCGGATGGAGTGCCATGAGGAAAAGAGTGCGGCTCCCCGCCAATCCCTCGTGCAAACCGAAAGGATCGCTCGGGCCTCATCGTCGGAAAAAGCTTCCCTTGATTCCGATATGCTTGCCCCCCGGAGCGTGACTTTTTTCGGTTGATTCTCGGCAATGTAATCCTCGTTCACCATCCAAGCGAAGGCGGAGCGAAGGATGTTCAAGTATGTCCCGGCCGTAGATTTGCCTTTTCCCTCGGCAAGCTCGTTGTCGTGCCATGCCTCCACATCCTTTTTCGTGATCGTTCGCAACTGCTCCTTGATTCGCTCCGGCGGGAAAAACTCCAAAAAACTAGAAGATGCCTTCTTGTATTTCACAAGGGTTGCAGATGACCAATGTTTCGAGTTTTCCAAGATCCAATTCTTGAAAGCCTCCTCGATAGTAAATCTCTTCAGCTTCCCCATTCCGGCAATCTCAAGAGATCGGTTGACCACGGCCTCGGCTTGATGACGGGTCGCCTCCCCTGACCTAGCGGCGGCGGCGAACTCCTCCCACTCATTCGCAACCCTTAAGGCGTCTTTTTTATTGAGCTGTTTAGTTGAGCGGATTGCCCTCTTTCCGTGAGCGTCTATATATTCGCAAGCATAGAAACGGCTATTGGCGGGGTTGATCCATACGGAGGGCATAAGGGAAAACATAAGGGATCAGACTGATTCGGTCAAGTTCCATTTGGTTCATTTACTCTGTAGAATGGACATTTACACTACCCTAAATAGAAACTCCTATTCTATCCGTTGAACTACGGGGTCTTGGCATCCGAACAGGATGGCTAAGAATCAGAAAATGACAGCTCCGGGATTGCCGGGCAAGCCGGATCACTTCTTAAGGAATAGCGCTTCCTTAATTCAAGCGGGTCAGGAGCGAGCGGATCGTCACCATCAGGATGGGATCCTTGGTTGCGTCAAAGGCATGCTTTGTCGGGCAAAGCGGGTAGAAAACTGGATAAGCGAAACGATAACCCCAGGCGCTCTGGTTCTCGGCCAGTGAGGTTAGGGAAGCGGCACGATCTTGAGGGCTCAGTTCATTTACATAGGAGGAGACCTCGGGAGAGGGCTGGGCACCGAAGGTCGTCGGAAGTTCCACAATCAGCGGAACACGATTGGCGGCCTTGAGAAGATCGATCTGGTGCCTGGAGACCTTGAGATCCCAAGCGCGAACAACAAGATAATCGATTCCTTCCGGAACTAGGGAGAGAGGCCCATCGTATCCGACCATCTGACCTGCGGCATGAGCGGCAGCTATCCCCTGCTCAAAGACTTCGGGATTCACCGTAGTGTCATTAGGAGAGACATAAAACGTCCATGCATCAGGATGAATGCGAGTCGTGATCTCCTTCATGTGCCTGATGATCAGGTCACCCGAACGCTCCTCAGCCGCGTTCAGCACGACATCGAAGCGGCATCCTTTCGAGGAGGCCTGAACAGCAGAGCGGACTGTGGAGAATGCCTCTTCCTCGCTGTGACTCAGTGCCCCATGATCGACGATCCGAAGAAGACCGGTCACAAAACTGGGATGAAGTGAGGCAATCGTCCGGGCCACAGTCACTGGAGTTTGCGACGCATCCCCGAGCGTCCAGATGCCGTCATGAAAGAGTCGTGCCTGGATCACACGCATGAAGAGAGCCTTTTGGGAAATCCTGAGCGATGAAGCAGAGAGAGGCTGATTGATCGTATCTGTCGAGGGAGTCGGCGATGGTAGCCGGAGAGTCGATGGCTTCCCACCGCCTGCGGCCCTCAGACTCTGGAAAGAGAGGAGCAGGAGCAGCATGACTGATACGCGCAGAAGACTCCTCATAGCATCTTTGTGTCAGAAGAACGGTGAGATGGAAAACCTGAAAGCTGAAAGTTGAAACCTGAAGGGTGTTCTGTAAAATCCACGATTGGGTTTTTTACTCCGGTTGATCTGTGTCGGAGCGGAAGGGAGCTGCGGGAAGCCCTTCCTTATTGTAGAGTGTCCCTTTTGGGAAACCTCTCCATCCATACCGGACGGACTTGGGATGGGGAACGGCATCACTCCAAAGCAAAACCGTGTCGCCCTCGATACGTCCTTGGGCCGGGAACCACTTGCGGTCGCTGCCCGCAAGCGCGAATCCCTTGAGAGAAGTGACAAGTGATGGGGAAAAGCCCTCCGATTTCCAAGGAGAGACACCCAACACAAGACCTCCCCCCACAGAGTCAAAATCAACCCGGACTTTATCGTTACCCCCATCCTTACCCTTCTCTACGTTCATCCCGCGATAGAGAGGGCCCGAATCCACGATCTCCTCTCCATAAACACGGTGCCGGGCCAGCAGGGCCAGACGTCTCCCCACATCCAGCTTGTCAGGAGGAATCCTCTCGTCCGCGATACCGAGATCACTGGCCTGGGCCATCCCGGTGAATGGCAGAGAGAGTGAACAGGCAGTTCCCTCCCTGAGCCAGGGCAGCGCGCGACCCAGTGCCGGGTTACCAGTCTGAGCATGATAGCTCTCGACGGCTGAACCCTCCTCATTCCCAAATCCGGCTTGTGACACAAAATAAAAGGGGATGGGTCCCTCCCCCCATCTCTCTCTCCAGTCACGGATCATACGGGGAAGAATACGACGGTACTGCAGGGCAGCGCTCCCCTCATCAGACTCGCCCTGATACCAAATAATCCCAGCAATGCCGTAGGGGATGAGCGGATGGATTAGTTGCTCGAAACACAAGCCGCGTTGGGAATTTCGTGTCTCTCGATCCGGAGATGGGGAGATGGAGGGTGGCTTGGTAAGCCCGCGCTGACTGATCCAGGAGCCGATGGGCGAGTCCTCGCTTGTGCACTGGATCATCCCTATCGGAAGGTGATGGGAAGTTCTCAGGTCTCTCGCAAAGAAATATCCCACGGCGGAGAAAGCGGGGGCGCTCTCGGGGGAGCAGACAACCCATCGCCCTTTTCTCGGAACGGCTTGTGTTCCGACTTGAGTCCCATGAGCATTCTTCAGCTCAACGGTGTTTTCGTACTGAAAAAAACGTAGCTTCTCATCAGCGATTTTCTCATCCGATTCCTTGCCGACAGTCGCATCGGAAAGGGAGAAGGCCATATTCGCCTCGCCGGCACAGAGCCAGACATCGCCCACGATGACATCATGGAGTTCCAAGCGGTTGTTTCCATTGATCACCATGACCAAGGGGGCGGATGATGATAGCAATGGACGCAAGGTGATCCTCCATTTTCCAGATGCATCGGCCACAGTCTCCTCGGAGAGATTACCGACTGAGAGGGAGACATGTTCGCCAGGCGAGGCTGAACCCCACACAGGAAGAGTCACTCCCTGCTGAAGCACCATGTGATCGCCAAAAATCGGCGGCATCGAGACATCCGCGTGAAGACCCATTCCAGAGAGCCAGAGAAATACAAAAAACTCGCGCAGAGGCGCAGAGGCGCAGAGGGATTTAAGACAGATCCCTTTCATGTTTTCCCCAAAGCTCTTGAGTTGGCATCTCTGGCCGTTTCTTCGCGCCTGGTTCTTCTGATTTGCTTGCTTGGCCGTTGCTACGCATCCGATGCATCCAGATTAAAAAACTCCGCGCCTCTGCGCCTCTGCGCGAGTCATCGGTTCACTATCTTGAACCCCGATCCTTCTTGAATCCCTTGGCGAACTTGCTGGGCTTTCCTTTCTCAAAGGGAGCCTTGAAAGAAGGCTTAAATGAAGGCTTCACCGCAGGTTTAAAGCCCGGCTTCGCACCCCCTCCCGAAGAACCCTGAGCTGCGTAGGGCGAGACAATACCTGTCTCACGCGGCTGGAAGTTCCCTTTCTTGAAACCCTTTGGCTGGGCGAATCCCTCATGGTCTGGCAACTCAATGGGGAACTCGCTCTTGCCAGAAACTTTCGGCGCTGAGAAGGACTCTTCTCCGCCGCTCTGACCAAGCAGAAGTGAGAAGAGAGCGGAGCAGACCTCCGTAGCCTGGAAACCTTCTTCCATTAACCGGTCGGTGAACTGGGTCTGGTCGGTGAAATTCCGCGAGGCCAAAAGGGCCTGAACCTTCCCGAACATCTGCTCGGAACGCTTTCCCTCCACCTCGGAAGAGGTTGGGATATTCGCTCTGCGAATACGTGAGTGGGTGAACTTCTCGAGATACTGGATCTTGTAGATATCGCGGCCTGTGACGAAGGTCGCAGCCATTCCCTTGCGGCCGGCACGACCGGTGCGGCCGATACGATGGACGTAATCCTCGGGATCATGCGGAAGGTCGTAGTTGATCACTACCTCCAGGGCATCAACATCGATGCCTCGGGCGGCGACATCGGTGGCTACCAGGAACTCAAACTCGGAGTTCTTGAACTTGTTCATGACACGCGTGCGCTGGGCCTGGGTAATGCCACCATGGAGGCGGTCTGCCGAGAATCCCTGCGCCAGCAAGGCATCGGCAAGCTCGTCCACCATGCGCTGGGTGTTGCAGAAAATAATGCCGAGTCGAAAGGCGTGAAAGTCCACCAGACGAATCAGGGCCTGGGTCTTGCCGCGGGGCGGGATCTCGTAGAAGAACTGCTCGATGTCAGGAGCGGCAACATCCTTTCGCTCGATCGCGACAGTCTTGGCATCGCGGGAGTAGCGGCTGATGAGCTGCTTGATCGGACCTGAGAGAGTGGCGGAGAAGAAGACCGTCTGACGCTCATCGGGCGTCGCATCCAGGATCTTCTGGATATCGTCGCGGAAACCCATATCGAGCATGCGGTCGGCCTCGTCCAAGATCGCGACCTTGAGCTGATCCAGCTTGAGGGTGCCGCGCTCAAGATGGTCGATGATGCGTCCGGGGGTGCCGATGACGATCTGAACACCTTTCTTGAGCTCAAAAAGCTGACGGTCATAGGAGGCGCCACCATAGATGGGCACCGAGTGGATAGAGCGCTTGAAGGCAGTCAAGCGGTGCACCTCGTCGGCGACCTGCTCGGCGAGTTCGCGGGTGGGACAAAGAATCAGGACCTGAACGGCCTTGCTCGCGGGGTCAACTTTTTCGATCGCAGGAATTGCAAATGCTGCCGTCTTCCCGGAGCCTGTCTGAGACTGTCCCACCAGATCTCCGCCTTCCATCAGGACCGGAATAGCGGCTGACTGAATCGGCGTGGCCTCCTCAAAGCCAAGCTGGGCGACTGCCTTGAGGATTTCAGGTGAGAGCCCAAGGCTGTCGAAGCGGTGTTTTTCCATAAGGCAAGGAATCTACGCACTAAAGACGCCCAAGTCACCAAGGAACGGACGGGAGAGAAGGATGAATTATGAGTGATGAAGTATAAAAGTCCTGGCAATCGCGCCTTTTTCACTCACCAACTCATCCCTCATACTTCAGCATTCATACTTTCCCTTGTTCCACACGCAGCCCCCCTCTGTCATGACTATCTGGTGAGCACGGAGATACCCGAACAGTATGATGTCATTGTGATTGGCGGTGGTGGTGGTGGTATGTTCTGCGCCTTCACAGCGGCGAATCGTGGAAAGAGGGTCCTTCTTCTGGAACACAACGAACGGCTTGGAAAGAAGATCGAGATCTCCGGCGGCGGACGCTGTAACTTCACCAATATTAACGCCTCCGCAGAGAACTACCTCTCCGAGAACCCAGACTTCTGCAAATCGGCACTGGCCCGCTACACCCCCTGGGACTTCATCGGGCTCGTAGAAAAGCATGGCATCGCCTACCATGAAAAAAAGCTGGGACAGCAGTTCTGCGACGGCAGTTCGCGTCAGATCATCGGAATGTTAGAGAGCGAATGCCGCGAAGCCGGAGTCAGGGTCCTCTCCCACTGCGATGTCCGTGAGGTGGAAAAGAGAGACAAGTTCGTTATTCACACATCCCGGGGAACCTTTCAATCCGATGCCTTGGTCATGGCCACTGGAGGGCTCTCCTTTCCAAAGCTCGGCGCGAGTGATCTCGGCTATCGGATCGCCCGGAAGTTCGGAATCGGAGTGACGGAACTCCGCCCAGGGCTCGTTCCCCTCACCTTCCAATCCTCGGAAAAAAACTTTTACGAACCACTTGCAGGGGTGGCTCTCCTAGTGCGAATCACTGCCGGAGGCCGTCGATTCGAGGAGGCCATGCTCTTCACCCATCGAGGACTCAGCGGCCCGGCAGCCCTCCAGATCTCCTCTTATTGGGATGGAACTTCCCCTCTCGCAATCAACCTTCTCCCTGAGAAAACAGATTCGGAGGCTTTCGCGTCAACAATCCGCAGCGGCACAACGGCATTGCAGAGTCTTTCCAAAATCTGGCCGCGGCGCTTTGCCGAGTCATGGTGTTCTAGGAATGCACCCGAGAAGCCACTTGCAAGTTGCAGCAAGGAGGAGATTGAGAGACTCGATGCATCGCTTCATGGATGGAAGCAGTCCTTCTCCGGGACGGAGGGATATCCGAAGGCGGAGGTCACCTGCGGCGGTATCGACACCGGCGAACTCTCTTCCAAGACAATGGAATCAAGAAAGGTTCCGGGCCTTTATTTCATCGGTGAAGTTGTGGATGTCACGGGCTGGCTAGGCGGCTATAACTTCCAATGGGCCTGGGCCAGTGCCAGTGCCTGCGGTACAGCAATCTGAAGAAAGGATGAATTAAGAATTATGAAGGATGAAACAAGCCGCTCGGGAGCGGCGCGTAAGACTGCGACTCAGGAGCAGCCCATTAGGGCGGCACAGCTTTGCGGGGGCAAAGTGCCGTCAATGATGAATGATGAAAAGAAACCAGCCGCCGACCTATCCGCTAGGACGAAGACATTCGCCCTGAGGGTGATCAGGCTCTATAGCGCCCTTCCGAAAAACACCCTGGCACAAACTCTGGGAAAACAGGTTCTGAGATCCGGTACTTCCGTGGGAGCGAATTATCGTGAAGCCAATCGATCACGATCGAGAAACGAGTTCATTGCCAAGATCGGGGATTGCCTGAAAGAACTCGATGAAACCGCATACTGGTTGGATTTGCTGGTTGAATCAGACATTCTTCCGCTTCTGAAAACCAAGGAACTCAGCAGGGAATGTGATGAGCTCATCGCCATCCTGACGACGATTTCAAAGAGAACCAAGGCTTCAACCCTTCATCATTCATAATTCATCCTTCATAATTTTCCTTCCCGATGCGCCGCCGCAATCCCCACAAGACTTCCGATCCTCGTCGCGATACCGAGGAGGCTATTGCCGGTGTCCGTCAGATCTATGCGGAACTCAAGGCTAACCCTCCCGAGCGTAACTGTACCCTGCTGACCGAGTGCTGCCGTTTTCAACTCACGGGGGCGACTCCCGTCCTGACCAAGGGAGAGGCACTCACGGCAGCTAAGGCTGTTCGCGCCGCGGGTAGAAAGGAATTACCGAAGCGCGAGGATGGAGCCTGTCCGCTGCTTCACCCCTACACGTCACGCTGCATGATCTACGAGGGACGACCCTTCGGATGCCGCACCCATTTCTGCGAAGCCGCAGGAGGTCCCTATACCAGAAAGGAAGTCACCGAGTGGATCCACCGCCTCGAGGAGATCGACGCTCGAATCGGGGGGGATGGGGGTCGTGACATCACCGTGGCCATCCGGGATGCGCTGGAAGACTTGAAATAGAAGTTGGAAGCAGGAGAGTTCAGGCTTGATTCCCTTGCTCCTTTTTTTCTGACAATTATTCTTCCAGAAATGGAGAAGCGCCCCAGCACAACACTCGTGATCGTCGGTCACGGATCGACGACCAATCCGGATTCCAGCGAGCCCAATCACCGTCTCGCCGATGCCATCCGTGAGCGGGGCATCTTCGACCAGGTCCTCTGCTGTTTCTGGAAAGAGGAGCCCTCCATGAGGGAGATCCTGCACTCGGTCTCTTCCCCGGATGTCTACATTGTGCCGAATTTTATCAGCGAGGGATACTTCACCCAGACCGTGATCCCAAGAGAACTGGAACTCGAAGGCCCCCTCACCCAACGCAACGGAATGACCATTCGCTACTGCGAGCCGGTCGGCAACCATCCATCTATGACCGAAGTGCTGCTCAAGCGCGCGCGCGAAACGGCTCCAGGAGTCCCAACCAAGGAAACCAGTCTGCTGATCGTCGGCCACGGGACTAATCTGAACGACAACTCCGCCAAAGCGGCAAAGACCCAAGTCAGACTCCTTTCCGAGCTCGGTCTCTATGCGGAGGTACTCCCTACATACATGGAGGAGGCCCCCTTGATCAACGACTGGGCCGCCATGACAAGCCAACAGAATGTCGTCGTGATCCCCTTCTTTATCAGCGACGGACTCCATAGCTATCAGGATATTCCCGTGCTGCTTGGCATCCGTGAGGAGGTCGGTCCGGCCGCAAGCCAGTCGGATGTCTTTCAGTCCAATCCTCATAATCTGCAGGGCAAGGAGCTCTACTATGGCAGCGCGATCGGCACCGATCCGATGATGGCCGATGTGATACTCGATCAGGTTGCGGCCTTCGATGCATCCGCCCCCGTGACCGAATCATGAGGCTCCTTGCCGGAATCCTTGCAGCACTGCTTTCCACAGTCTCGCTGCACGCCTCCGTTAAGGGATCCGAGACACCTGCAACACATCACTATCCGACCGGCGATCGTGCCGCCGCGATCGAACGACGGGTGGAGCATTTGCTTGGTAAACTCACGGAGGAGGAGAAGATCAGCCTCCTTGCCGGTGACGGCAACGACGGCATGTCGACGATCGCCATTCCCCGACTCGGCATCCCGAAGCTCGTCATGGCCGACGGCCCCCAAGGGGTGCGTGCCCACGGTCCTGCCTGCTCTTTCCCGAGCGGGATCGCCCTTGCAGCCACATGGGATCCGAAGCTCGCCTTCCGTTACGGCGAGGCGTTGGGCCGTGAAGCCCGTGCCCGTGGCATCCATATCCAGCTCGGCCCGGGGGTGAACATCGCACGCACACCGCTCAACGGTCGCAACTTCGAGTATTTCGGCGAGGATCCCTTCCTGACCGGAAAGCTCTCCTCGGAATGGATCCGGGGGCTCCAGAGCCAGGGAGTCGCGGCAACAGTGAAGCACTATGTCGGCAACGACACCGAATGGAGACGCATGGAGATCGAGTCGATCATGAACGAGCAGACACTTCGTGAGATCTATCTTCATCCCTTCCTCAAGGCAGTGGAGAACGGTGGAGTCTGGTCGGTGATGTCGGCCTACAACAAGCTCAACGGTTTTCCCAGCACCTCCAACAAGCAGTTGCAGGAGGAGATCCTCAAGAAGGAATGGGGATTCCCCGGGCTTGTGATGTCGGATTGGTGGGCGACCGACTCCGTCGACTCGATTGCCAGGGGACTCGACCTGGAAATGCCGATGGCCTACCGCGTGACCAAGGAAAGCGTCTCCAAGGCACTCCGGGAGGGACGGCTCTCGAGCGAGCGGATCGACGATGCAGTTCGCAGGCTGCTGCGCATGGCCGTCTCGATGGGATTCCTCGACAGGGAGCAGCGCAGGAAGGACCTGCCTCTCGATTCCCCGGCAAACTCTGCCCTTGCCCTCGAAGTGGCGACCAAGTCGATCGTTCTGCTCAAGAATGATCCCGCGCTCCTTCCGCTCGACAAGGGAAAGATGCATCGCGTGGTCGTCTATGGTCCGAATGCCCAGGACACCCCGGCCGTGGGTGGAGGAAGCGGCGGAGTCACTCCGTTCAGGAAGGTCAGCTTTCTGGAGGGAATTCGCAAGGCCCTGCCTGAGGGAACGGAGGTCTTCTACGCGCCGACCCGGATCAAAAAACCTTTCTCGGTCTTCGACTTCCTCGAATACGGAAAGCCGGTTCCCATCCCGCCGAGGATCACCGGCATCAGGAAGATGACGAGCATCGACCAACCCAACTTCACCAGGGTCACCACCTCGAGGGAACGGACGATCGGGATCTCATGGGGAAAGAACTCCCCCCCGGAGGATGTCCCCAAGGGGCGCGAGGCACGCATCACCTGGGATGCCGAAATAGAGGTTCCACAGGGAGGGATCTACGAACTCGTCGCCGAGGGACATCCGGAGATCCGCCTCGGAGACCGCGAACTCGGTAATCCCGACAGCTATGTCATGACCCTTGAACAAGGGAGCCGCATTCCCCTGAAAATCACCGCTAGCGAAGTGGGGCGCGGGAGCGGCAGGGTCTCCGTGAAGATCATTCCCGTGGCCGAGGAGGCGACCGGATTGTTCCCGGCCAAGAGTGCCGATGCCGCCGTGGTCTGCGTAGGCCTGACACCGGAGGTTGAGGGAGAGGGTTTCGACCGGGGGTTTGCCCTGCCGATCAGCCAGCAGCTTCTCATCAAGCAGGTCTGCGAAGCGAATCCCCGTACCATCGTCGTCTTGAGCGGCGGGGCGGGCGTCGATATGCGCCCGTGGATCGGCAAGGTGCCCGCGGTGCTTCAGTCATGGTATCTCGGACAGGAAGCGGGGACAGCCCTCGCCTCGGTGCTCTTCGGTGATGCCAATCCCTCGGGTCACCTTCCCTGCACCTTCGACCGAACGATCGATGAGAACCCCGCCTTCCGCCATTACCCGGGAACTTTCCCGAAAGGGAAGGAGTGGCCCGTGGTGGACTACCATGAGGGCATCTTTTATGGATACCGAGGCTATGATCGATCGGGCCACGAACCGCTGTTCCCATTCGGATTTGGACTGAGTTACACGAATTTTGATCTCTCGGGACTCACCGCAAGTCCCACTGCAGATGGACACACCATGACTGTTAATGTGGCGAATACTGGTACCCGCTCCGGAGCTGCCGTCATTCAGCTCTACATAAGCCTGACAGGAGAATCGACTCTGCGACCCCTCCGTGAGCTGAAGGGATTCCAACGAGTCGAGTTGAATTCCGGGGACTCGAAAAGAATTACGATCTCCCTCCCCGACAGCTCACTCATGTACTGGCATCCGGTAAAGAACCAGTGGGTCATGCCTGAGGGACAGGTCTCCGTCGAAGTGGGGTTCTCCGAAGGCGACATCCGGATGAAAGCGCTACTTCCTAAAATCGAACCTCCAAAGTTGGAGTCACTGAAGTCAGACCCTTTAGAATCTACGCCCTTGGGATCAGGGCCGTCACTCAGCACAAACGCTCCGTGACGAAAATGTAACCTAAAGATGAAAGAAGGGGCTTAACGAAGCTCTTGCTCCTCCTCTAGATTTTCCTAATGCATCCATTCATTGCTGATTTTGCGTCTGTCAGTCTTGGAACATGGGCTCTGCTGGGATTGGCGCTTCTGCTGGCGCTGGCCTTCGAGTTTGCCAATGGTTTCCATGACACGGCGAACGCCGTAGCCACCGTTATCTACACCCATACGCTTCCCGCAGTTCCAGCCGTAATCTGGTCCGGATTCTTCAACTTCCTCGGAGTGCTCACCTCCACGGGAGCTGTGGCCTTCAGCATTGTGAATCTGCTCCCAGTCGAACTGGTAATCCATGTGGGATCGGCTGCCGGATTCGCCATGGTCTTCTCGCTTCTGGTCTCGGCGATCGTCTGGAATGTCGGCACCTGGTACTTCGGACTTCCCGCTTCCAGCTCCCACACTCTCATCGGCTCCATCATCGGCGTCGGTATTGCCAATGCCCTGATGAGCGACTCCCACTTTTGGGGCGACGGGGTGAACTGGGCCAAGGCCAAGGATGTCGGCATGGCGCTCCTGATCTCCCCTGTCATCGGATTCTGCATGGCGGCCCTTCTGCTGATCGTCATGAAGATCATCATCAAGAATCCCAAGCTCTACTCGACTCCCGACGCCAATCACCCGCCACCGGGATGGATCCGCGCCCTGCTCATGTTCACTTGCACAGGGGTGAGCTTTGCCCACGGCTCCAACGACGGCCAGAAAGGCATGGGACTGATCATGCTGATCCTGGTCGGCATCCTTCCCACAACTTACGCACTGAAGAGCGAGAGCACCTTTGCCGAGATCACGTCCCTCCGTTCGGAGCTCACCGCCTCGATCTCCTACGCATCAGCCCACGCCACCGGGGCGAACACCTCCACGGTGAATGCCGATCCAGGGCAGGTCATCACCTCTTTCCTCAGGGGCTCCCACTCCACGACACCCGAGCTCTTTGCCGCGATCGGTGTCATTGCTGAAAAATCCGAGACCGCGCTTGGCGGCTTCGAGTCGCTGAATCAGATTCCACAAGACAAACGCGGAGGACTCCGATCCGACCTTTATCTGCTCTCCTCCGTCTCTTCGAAGCTGGCAAAGAATCATCAGCTGGATTCCCCGGCGGCGGAGAAAGAGGCTAAGCAACTCACGGCCAGCATCAACGGTGTCACGAACTTCATCCCCATCTGGGTAAAGGTTGCCGTGGCTCTCGCTCTGGGCTGCGGAACAATGATTGGCTGGAAACGTATCGTGGTGACTGTCGGTGAGAAGATCGGCAAAACCCACATGACCTATGGACAGGGGGCGGCCGCGGAACTCGTCGCCATGATCACCATCAGCTTGGCTGATGTGCTTGGACTGCCTGTCAGCACAACCCATGTCCTCTCATCGGGAGTTGCTGGAACCATGGCCGCCAATGGCTCCGGTCTCCAGATGGCGACCGTGCGGAATATTCTCATGGCCTGGGTCCTGACCCTTCCTGTCTGTGTATTCCTCGGAGCGGGCCTCTTCGCACTCGGTCTCAATCTGATCGCCAGGCTCGGATTCCAGTAAGAGCAATCACATCATTCGTTTTTCAAAAGCTGCTTGATCGCGGCTTTTGAAGCGGACGCATTGGTTTTCTAGGTAGCTTTATAGGCGACAAAAAATACATGAACTCGCGCGGAGGCGCGGAGAACGCAGAGTTTTTCCCAAGGGAGATTTTTAAGGATAACCTTCTTACAAACCATACTTTCATGAATAAAGATCGTTATACCTCTATCTTTATCCTCTGCGTTCTCCGCGTCTCTGCGCGATATATTCCGATTCTTTCTTTCTGAAATGTTTCAGAATAATTCAAACATGCTTTAAATGCCTACAGTTTCAGAAATCCCCTTAGAAATCCCACGGGAAGTCCCGCCTGCGATCCTGCTTGATCGCGCGGCCATTTATCGCCGAGTTGCAGAACTCGGTGTTCAGATCTCCGAGGAACTCGCCTCGAGCGACCTCAGCGTCATGCCAGTCATGGATGGGGGGATGATCTTCGCGGCCGATCTCGTGAGGGAAATTCATCTTCCGCTCATTATCAAGCCGATCAAGGCCTCCAGTTACAGTGATAAGACCACCAGTTCCGGCACTGTCTCTCTCCCTTGGGGGATCCCCGAGGGTATCGGCGGAAAGGATCTACTGCTTGTCGACGATATCCTGGACACAGGAAAAACCCTGGAAGTCTTGAAGGAACGCCTGATGGAGAATGGAGCGAGGAGCGTCCGTAGCTGCGTCCTCCTTCGCAAAAAATCCTCCGTCCAACTTGCCGCAGATTACATGGGATTTGATATCCCAGACCAATTTGTCGTCGGCTACGGACTCGACTACGCCGGCCTCTACCGGAATCTTCCTTATATCGGAGTGGTTTCCTGAACAACCGGATAAGCCAGCTTCCTGTCTATTATTTTCCGTTCACGCCGATCACTTTGCCGCCGTAGCCAGTCAGCTCCAGATACCCCTCGGCGGTCACAGAATCCGTTCCACACTTCCCCTCACCTCGGACGGCTCCCTCCCAGTAGGCGAACGGCGACAGGATAAGTTCCTGATCTCGGAGCTTGGGAGTAAGGGAAAGTGTGAGATTCCTTGAGGGGATACTGACCTCCATCCCTGAGGGGTAGAGCCCACCTGTATGGGGACTCTTCCAGGTGCCTTGAGGATGAGGGGTCATCGAAAGATCTTGAAGATCAGTGACCATTCCTTGGGCATCACGTAGCGTGCCGGACAGAAAGACTGTTTTGCCCGTATTGTCCCTGATCCGGAAGAGCATAAGATCCTCACCGTTGCTCAGGTGCAGTCCTGACCAATCCCAGCCGGCTTCTCCGGATTCCAGAGAGTTTGTCGCCCACTCGTGATCGAACCAAACAAGTCCCCTCACCTTGTGAACCTTCCTATCAACCATCACGGAACCCGAGGCCCGGAGTCTGGTGAGCGAATAGTAGTGGGAGGCATGGCCAGGCACTGATGACTTGGGACTGATCCCATTTTTCCCATGGATGAGGGGAGGACGATCCTGGGTGAGAATCAAGTCAACTGAGCGCTCCACACCAGCTTCAGTCATCCCCTCGGACTTGAGGTGGAATGATCCATCAGAAAGCTGCTCAAACACCCAATTCTCCATCCAGGCCATGCGTCCCCCGGCTCTGTCAGGTGTTCCAAAGCCAGCCTCTCCGAAGGCACCTCGGGAGGATCGCTGGTAGTAACGGAAGGTCTTGCCCGAGACATCGGTGAAAGCAAAATGAGCAAAAGGAAGATCCATCACCCTGAAGCGAGATGAACCGGCTGGTTTCTTGCCCGGATGGATTCCCTGGCGAAAGAAGGTCAACTGAAAGCCATACTCATCTCCCTGCTCATCGGAGAGATTCCCCGTGGCATACCACCACTCAGTCTTGAATTCCCGATGCGGACCATGATCCCTAGGGAACTCGTAGTTCCACCCGGGTTGGGCACTTTTCCACGCATCAACCCGCGTCCCTTCCTGAGCACGAAGCGGGAAAGAGGCGATGAGTGCTAGTAGACAAAGGGTTCTGACGGAGCGGGACATTCCTCGACCTTAGTTGCCTCAAGCACAGCCATGCGGTGACCACCCTCCATAGGGAAGGTAGGCTTGCCTGTGATTTTCACCCAACCCATCTCTGAGACCTTGAGGGGCTTCGGGTACTGAACGGTGACTCCGACCGGCTTGGCATCGGCGGCGCAGCAGGTTATAAACATCCGGATAGCCTGGAAGCGGTCTCCCTTCGGATTGCCTGTCGTCAATGGTATATATTGACCGATCAGTTCCACCTCCTTGCCCTCGAACTCCCCACGGTAGGAGGGCATCTGGACAGCATAGAGCATGTCGATGACCTGAAGCGGCATCGGGCCACCGGAAGCAGCCGGTGCAGAAGAATCCGATGAAGGGGAGGATTGAGATGCAGAGATCGTAGCATCATTTGTCGCAACAGTTATGGCGGAGGGGGTGAGAGGTGCCGTGGATTTCGCGGAAGAGGCAGCCGATGCCGCTGCTGCTGCTCCAGCTTTTGCCGAGGGTAGCTTGTTGATATTATCAACGACTCCCCTATTCTGAATCGTGGTGATCGAGTAGGCAGTCGCCTTGCCGGAAACAATAATCGCTAGCGGGAGAAGAAGCAGGATGGTCTTGAAGAGCATGGCTCCCATCCCATCAACCGTTCCATGGTGCTGATGCCCCTTGGCTTGCTCAGCATGATCATGACCCTGATGATTAGCACAGCATTCGTGGTGCCCGTGGTGCCCGTGGTGTTCATGATGCTCGTGCAGCAACGGACGCGTGAAGAGGGAACGGAATCCGAAGAAAGCGAGCACTAGGAAGACCACGCCCGCTGCCGTGGTGTAGTTCTGGAGGGAAGGATGCAGGTAGGTGGCAAGTTGCCCTGCAAAGGATAGCCAGAGAACAAACCCTCCCCAGAGGAGGAGCATCAGGGAGTCACGCAGACCTTGAAGGAAAGAGGAGTTCTTCATGATTCGGTCACCATGCGAGATTCAGAGCAGAGAGCCTCCAGCAGAGAAGTCCGATCACCACGAAAAGACCGAGTGCCAGCGAGAGAATGAAGCGCTTGGAGAAGGCCGCTCCGTAAAGGAAGAGCAGCTTGAAATCGAGCATCGGGCCGAAGACCAGAAAGGCGAGCTTCGCGGCCATCGGAAAGGTGGTGAGCGTCGCCGCTATGAAGGCATCTGTCGTGCTGCAGACAGAGAGGACGGCAGCAAGTCCCATGAGGGAGACGATGGCCAGCGGGGGATTCGCCGCGAGGGGAAGGATGATCTCCTGATTCACTGCGGTACTGAAGAGCGATGCGGCGGCGGCACCGATCACGAAGTAGACGGCGACATCGAGAAAATCGCGTGTGGCCACGGAAGCGGCGTTCTGGAGGCGGTCGAGCGTCCTGCCTGATCCGCTGTGATTGTGCTCATGGTCATTATCAGGAGCAAGCAGACCAGGTCGCAGGATCGAGAAGGGGGCAAAGTAACTCACGATCCATCCAGCAAGGATCGCCACCGTAAGACCCAGAGTAAAACGGAGGATGGCCATCTCCCAAGCCCCCTGCCCGCGAAAGGCGGCAAGAGTACTCAGAATGACCAGGGGGTTCACGATCGGGGCGGCCAGCATGTAGGTGATGCCGCAGGAAACAGGCAAGCCCTTCTTCAACAGGCGCCTCACGACGGGAACGATGCCGCATTCGCAAACCGGAAAAATCACCCCGAGCAGTCCGCTGACAATGATGGCTGTGCGAGGGTTCTTCGGAAGAAGCCGAGTCATGAGCGACTGGGGCAGAAACTCCTCCAAGAGACCCGAGAGAATTGCCCCTCCCAAGAGGAAGGGAAGCCCCTCAAGCAGGATGCTGAGGAAGGCATACTGAAAATCCGAAAAACTAAAATGGAACCAAATCGTGGAAAGGGTCACGGAAGAACTATACCGACGAAGCGAAGAAAGTCACACTGTTGAAAAGCAAAAAGCCCCAACGGATCACTCCGGTGGGGCTTTCTGAAAAGAAGAAAGAAGTTCCTTAGAGAGACTGGGCAGTCTTGACTACGTTCTCTGCGGTCATTCCAAGTTCCTTGAGGACGGTGCCACCGGGGGCGCTGAGACCGAAACGGTCGATCGCCACAGTCTTGCCATCCAGACCGACATAGCGGAACCAAGGATCGGAGATGCCTGCCTCGATAGAGACACGCTTGCGGCACGAGCTAGGGAGGACCTCCTCGCGGTAAGCCGCATCCTGACGCTCGAAGCGCTCCATGCAGGGCATGGAGACAACACGGGCACCGGCACCGAGGGTCTTAGCGGCATCCATGGCGACGTTCAGTTCACTGCCTGAGGCAAGAATGATGACCTCCAAGGGCGAGGTCTCCTTGCGGGCAATATACCCCCCCTTGAAGACACCCTGGCGACGGACATCGACAGGAATCTCACTAAGGTTTGGCAAATTCTGACGGCAGAGCGCCAGAAGCGTCGGACCATCCGTGTGCTCCATGGCTGCGGCGAAGGCACCGGCGGTCTCCTCCGGATCGGCGGGACGGATGACATCAAGACCTGGTATCGCGCGGAGTGCGGCGACGGTCTCGACGGGCTCGTGAGTCGGACCATCCTCGCCGACGGCGACGGAGTCGTGGGTAAAGATGTAGGTTGTGGGCAGCTTGGAAAGCGCGGCCACACGAATGGATGGACGACCGTAGTCGCTGAAGACCAGGAAGGTAGCTCCTGCTATACGGAAAATGCCATCGTATGCATAGCCGTTCATGATCGCGCACATGGCGTGCTCGCGGATACCGAAATGGATATTGCGACCCTCGCGGTTCTGATCGGTGAAGTCACCCCCTCCCTCGATGTAGTTGAGCGTGGAACCGAAGAGATCGGCGCTACCGCTGACCAGCAGGGGCATGGCCTTGGCGATCGGCTGGAGAACGATGCTTCCGGCCTTGCGAGTGGCGATCGTCTCGTCGGGCTTGAAGGCAGGAATGAGAGAGAGAATGTCGGGGATCTTCTGCTCGATGCCGGCATCCAGAAGGGCGGCCTGTTCGGCATTGGCGGTGCGCCAGGCGGCAAACTCCGTCTGCCAGGTGGCATGCGCCTCGGCACGCTTTGACTTGAGATCTGCGAAGTAAGCGGTGACCTCGGGAGCGATGAAGAACTTCTCATCAGGAAGACCGAGTCCCTTGCGGGCCTCGTCGGAGAACTTCACACCTGCCTCGCCGTGGGCCTTGTTTGTGCCTTCGACTTCGGGGATTCCCTTTCCGATGATCGTCTTGCAGATGATCATGTGGGGCTTGCCCTTGGTGGACTTGGCCTTATTGAAGGCTGCCAGAATCTCGTCCAGATTATGGCCGTCGATCATCTGGACATGCCAGCCGTAGGCGGCATAGCGGGCGCCGACATCCTCGCTCTGGCTGACATTCAGCATGGCGTCCAGCGTGACGTTGTTGGAGTCGAAGAAAACGATCAGGTTGTCGAGTCCCAGGTGACCGGCCAGCGAGGAGGCTTCGGCCGAGACACCTTCCTGAAGACAGCCATCGCCGCAGAGAACAACGACATGGTTGTTGAAGATGGTATGTTGGGGCGTATTGAAGCGGGAGGCAGCCATCTTCTGTGACATCGCGAAGCCCACGCCATTGGCCACACCCTGTCCGAGAGGGCCGGTGGTCGCCTCGACTCCGGGAGTCTCATGGAACTCAGGGTGACCCGGTGTGATGCTGTGAAGCTGGCGGAATTTCTTCACCTGATCGAGAGGAAGATCGAACCCGGAAAGGTGCAGCCATGCATAGAGGAACATGCTGCCGTGACCTGCGGAGAGGATGAAACGGTCACGATTAATCCAGCGAGGAGCAGCAGGGTCGATCTGGAGAGCCTCACCGAAGAGAACGGCGCCGATGTCAGCCGAGCCGAGGGGAAGACCGAGATGTCCCGACTTGCAGGCAGTGACGGCATCGATTGCGAGTCCGCGGGCATCGCGGGCGGCTAGTTGGAGGATTGCGTTATTCATAAATAAGACTGATAGGACAAACATCCGAACGGGCTTTTGCAAGCATCCATCCGATACATTTTCGCCAAAAAGGGATTTCTAAGGGCTACGCGGGCTGCTGTTGAGTGAGACAGTGGAACGCCCCCAGCCCCCAAATCAACTCACAGCAATCGATTGGCCGGATCATCCGAGTAGGAAAAAGCTCCGCGAGGATCTCCACGGACTCCACATCGGAATCACCACCGAACGAGGGCATCAGCACCGATTCGTTAGCGATGTAGAAGTTGGCATGACTAGCCGGCAAGCGGATCCCCTCGCGGTCGATTCGGGGGGGCATCGGCATCTCGATAACTTTCAGCGAAGTTCCGTCGGATAGCTTCATGCCGCGAAGACGCTCGAGGTTTTCCTTCAAGGGGAGGTGGTTAGGATCCGCCTGATTCGGCTCAACGACTGTGATGACAGTGTCACGGGAGACAAAGCGGGTAATGTCGTCGACATGGCCGTCGGTGTCATCTCCCTCAATGCCGTCTCCGAGCCAGAGGATTTGCTCCACTCCGAGATAATCCCTCAATCCCTGCTCGATCTGATCCCGGGACATCGAGGGATTGCGGTTGGGGTTCAGCAAGCAAGACTCCGTAGTGAGCAAGGCACCTGCTCCATTGGGATCCACGGATCCACCTTCCAAGATAAACGGAGGGGTGAACAGCGGGAGGCTGAAATGGTGCGCGATCCGGGTAGGGACGACATCATCGGCATCGAAGGGAGGATACTTGTTACCCCAGGCATTATATCCAAAGTCGTTTATTGCAAGCTGGGGCGCCAAAGCACGCTTCACAAAGATCGGACCATGGTCCCGGCACCAAGGTTCATTGGTCGGATTGTTGTAAAACTCGATGCGCTCCATGGGAGCGACTGCCGAGAGAAGTCCCCTCACCTCACTCTCCTGTTCGGAGTTGGAGATATTTATTCTCAGGATTTCAGACTCTGCAAGAACCGAGGCCATCTTGACGAGCGTCGGCACAACCCGGTCATAGCTCTCAGGGAAGCTCTGACCATCCGCATGCGGCCAGGAAATCCACGTTGCCTCATGTCTCTCCCACTCCGCGGGCATCGAGTAACCCAAGGAACGAGGCTTTGCGGCGGAGTCCGTCACTCGAACCGATAGGGAGATGAAAGGGAAAGCTGAAGCCTCTGCCAATTAGGCTTAGGCAATTGGGCGCTTAGGCAACCTGGAGCTTCTCCAGGAGAGCAGCCTTGGAGGAAAGACCCGTCATACGCTCTGCGAGGACTCCATTGCGGAAAATCAGCAGCGTTGGGATGGCGGTGATTTGATGGGTCTGAGACACACCGGGCGCCTCGTCCACATTCACCTTGGAAACGGTCACCTTACCAGCAAGCTCCTTACCGAGTTCTTCGATAACCGGGGCGATCATACGGCAAGGTCCGCACCAAGGTGCCCAAAAATCAACAAGTAGGACGGGCGACGAGGCAACGGTCTGATCGAAAGTTGCATCACTGAGTTCAAGGACGTGTTCGGAAGCCATAATAAGTAGGTGTTGGTGAGTAAAAAAGACTAAGACAGAAGGAAGGTCCAGAGCTGAATGCCAAAAGCCACCAGAGCAAGGGCAGCAACTGAAATCAACAAAGGAAGCGGCAACTCAGAAGAAGAGGCAGTCTCTTTTTCAATCTCATCAGGAGATTTATTGAGGTTCAGATTTTTAGGAACGTCACCTACGGCTTTGCCCGAAATTTTGGCAGGTGTTGTAGATGTCGTGGCGATCGAAGATGTAACCGAAGGAGTTGACTCTCCTATCTTACGGGCAGCCGCGGCAGGTGCCGGCTGGAGCTTGATCGTCGCCTGAGGCATGGCCTTGATTTCGGAAGCACGAGGAACCACAGGCTCTGGTTTCAGCGCCATTGAAGGAGCAGCAGGCGCAGGGACAGCCGTGGAAGAAGGAACGGCTACGGGTGGCTTTGGAACTCCAGTCGAGGAAGAGACAGGAGGTGCTGATGGGACGGATCCCGGCGCTGAACCAGGAGGCCTCAAAGGTACTAGGGGAGCAAGGGGTGCTGGTGACGCCGAAGGAGCTGACTCTCCGATCTTGCGGGCAGCTGCGGCAGGGGCGGGCTGCAGCTTAATCGTCGGCTGAGGGATGGCCTTGATTTCGTCGGCACGAGGAACCACAGGGTGTGGTTCCAGCGCCATCGAAGGAGCAGCAGCAGGGACACCCTTGGAAGGAGAAGGAATGGCTAAGGGTGGCTTGGGAACTCCAGCCGAGGGAGAGACAGGGGGCGCTGATGGGATGGATCCCGGCGCTGAACCAGGAGGCCTCAAAGGTGCTAGGGGAGCCAGGGGTGCTGGTGACGCCGAAGGAGTTAGAGGCGTAGGAGGCTTAAGATGTCCAGGACTAGGAGATGGAGTTGCAGGTCCGAGCGAAACTCCTGCGGCAGGAACAGGCACTCCCGCGGCGGGAACAGGCTTAGGAGGGAGCTTCAGGGGAGGAAGCTTGACCGGAGAGGGTGAACCCGTGGTCAAATCGGGCACCGGAGGGGTATTCTGGGAAGGGGAGTCGCTCACAGTAATTCGAAGATTAAAAGATAAAAATATGTTCCGAATACACTCCTGTCAATCATGCTCCCTAAACCAAACTAAGAACATTCTTCCAATGGCGCTCTGTAAAAGCGCCGAAACATACGGGAAAGAAACGTGTTTTGCTATTCCCCTACACCCTAACCGCCTTGGGCCGTTTTTGCCGTGCGAAGGTTTTGCATATCGGAAGTCAAATCCTGGATAATGTTGATGGCCTCGTGACGGATGGGATCGGGAGTCTGGGCAACATCGGCGTCATCATCCTCGGCATCAGGATCCTTGGCCTTTTCCCTAGCAGGCTTCTTCTTGAGAGTGACTTTGGGGAGAGCGGGTTTGTCGAGGGTGTCGAGCGTAACCTCATAGGCCGTGGGTTCCAGCGCGGGATGAAGCTTGCGCTCCTTCTTACGATCCTGTTTGCGGGCCTTTTCTTGGGCGAGCTCTTCCTTGCGGACCTTTTCATTGAGCGAAAGCTGATTCAGGTCGAGCTTCTCACGAAAACGCTTCATGTCCTCATTGATGTACCGAAACTCGGAATCTTTGGAGACTCGCTCGGCGGAACGTTGTTTGAGGCTCTCGAGGAATGGTGATGTGAAGGCGAACTTATTGACGGGCTGCGGGTCAACCTCGTCGTAGGCAAGTGGGTTGGGAAGGGAACTCTCTCCTATCTCCGGAGTATCCGTGGGCGACGGGAGCACGATGTCGGAAAGCACGCCCCGGTGCTGGGTGGACCCCCCCGAGACACGGTAGAACTTCTGGATCGTGAGCTTAAGCGATCCGGCCTTGGAACCCTCGTCATGAAAAAGCGGCATGAACTTGCCGACATCCAGAAGCGTCTGGACGGTTCCCTTGCCGAAACTCCGCTGGTCGCCGACGATCACCGCCCGCCCGTAATCCTGGAGGGCTGCGGCAAAAATCTCACTGGCAGAGGCACTGAGACGGTTCGCCAAAACGACAACGGGACCTGTGTAAAAGGGCTCTCCCTCATCATCCTTTGCGACGGTGACTTTCCCATTGGCATCCTTGGCCTGCACGACGGGGCCGCTACCGACAAAAAGCCCCGTCAGGTTGATCGCCTCCTCGAGGGAGCCGCCGCCATCGCGCCTCAGATCGATGATCAGTCCCTCGATCCCCTCCTTCTTCATGCGTTCGACAATCCGGCGGACATCCTTGGTGGTGCTCTTCGCATCCCCTGCACCATGCTTGTCCATCTCGGCATAGAACGAAGGAACGGTGAGCCATCCGATCTTGACGTTCTTGCCTTCGGTATTGGTGGAATCGATCACTTCACCCTTGGCCTCGGACTCCTTGAGTTTCACTTCTTCGCGTGTGATCTCGATGACATGACGCTTCGAGGGATCGGTGGCGTTGGCAGGGATTACCTGAATGCGCACTTGGCTTCCCTTGGCCCCACGGATCTTCTCCACGACCTTGTCCAGCTTCATGTCGACCACATCCTCGAAGGGTTCCTTACCCTGGCCAACGGCAGCGATCCGATCATTGGCCTTCAGTCTTCCATCCTTGTCAGCAGGCCCCCCCGGAACAACCTCCACGATTTTCGCATAGCCGTCGTCGGTTCGGAGGACGGCACCGATTCCCACCAGAGAGAGCCTCATCTGGATGTTGAAATTCTCCATGTCTGAGGGACTCATGTACTCGGAATGCGGATCATAGCTCTGGGAAAGCGCCACAAGGAAGGTCTTGATCACATCCTCGTCACTCTGCTCATTGACGCTCTTGAGGAACTGATCATATCGTTTGCTGACCACTTTGGCGGGGGGATTCACGGGATGCTCATTGAGACTTTCCTGAAGAAGTTCGGCTTCGATCCGATCCGACCAGAGGCGATCAGCTTCTTGGAGATCGGAGGGCCAAGGCGCTTTCTTGCGGTCAATCTCGACACTCTTGGAACTGGTAAAGTCGTGGGGGGCCGCAGCCAGGCTCTTATCCTTGGCTACACGGTCCTCAACTCTCTGGCGAAATCTCGTAAAGATCTCGCGTGGAGCCGCCAGGTCGCCACGGAGGATATCCGGGGCGAGTGTTGGGGAAAAGCGCTGGTTAAACTCGTCAATATCCCCCTTGGTGAAATAGAGATGTGTGTAATCGAGGATATTAAAATAGTTCTTAAGAACCCGCTCCGACATCGTCTCCGGCCTCTCGGACTCAAGACGCGGGGGATTCTTTTCAGAAAGGGAGAGTGGGTGAAGGTAATGCCCCTGTTCCAGCATCCGTGCTACGGTAGCAGCAACAGGAGACATGTCCGTGGAGGCAGTTTTGTTGGTGGCATTGGTCGTAGAGGCACCAATCCTAGGAACCAGCAACAAGAGCAGCAGTGGAAACAACTTCTTTGTCAGGAAACTCATGAAACAGAACCGTTGCAGAGAGATGAAGGAAAAGCAAACATCATGAAATGGATACAGGTCAGACACTCGAAGGCCTGAAAATGTTCACCGGAGGAGCGCTTCAAACCAACTCTTATTTGGTCGCCTGCCCTGAAGGAAACATCCTGATCGATGCCCCCGAAGGTTCCGCCGAGGCATTCAGGGATATTCCGATCGCCATGCTTCTACTCACCCACGGCCACTATGACCATGTCTGGGATGCTGCAGCCGTGGCGCGCCATCATGGTTGCACGGTAGCGATGCACCCCGTCACTGAGACGATGCTGGCAGATAGGAATCTCCTGAGAAGGTTCGGTATCGATCTTGAGGTGGAGCCGGTGAATGCAGATCTGAAACTCCTCGAGGGTTCAGGGCAGCGCCTCCTAGGAAGATCCTTCAACCTCTTCGAGGTCCCGGGCCATTGCCCGGGCAGCCTCTGCATCCACGATGCGTCATCGAATCTGTTGTTTGGCGGAGACGTGCTCTTCGCCGGCGGGGTGGGACGTTGGGATCTTCCTGGAGGTGACCGCGATCTCCTCCTCTCCGGCATCTCCACAAAACTGCTTCCCCTGCCCGGCCAGACCATCGTACTTCCCGGGCATGGTCCTTCCACGACGATCGCCGAGGAAAAAGCGAATAATCCATATCTAGCTAGGGCTTGATACGGCGGGTTGAGCCTAGGTGGGATTTCCTTTCTCAGATGATCTCCGCTCGACAGATTGATTCCTATTGAAGTAGTCAAGTGGAATGCCCTCCTTTGCGTACGTAGCCCTTGATGCCCAGGGACAACAGGTCAGTGACTATATCGATGCCGCCAGCCAATCCGAGGCGGTCAACTCCTTGAGAAGCCAGGGACTCTTTCCTACAAGCGTCAAGGAGCAGGCCCGAACCACAAAGGCCAAAGCGGGGAAGGGCGCAAAAACCGCCAAAAGCGCCTCCGCCACAGGCAAAGGTAAGAGCATTACCATTCCCTTCCTCGAAAAAAAGACGATCAAGAGTGCCACCCTCATGGTGTTTACCAGGCAGTTAGCCACGCTCATCGATGCAGGCTTACCACTTCTTCGGGGGCTTACAGTTCTTGGAAAGCAGGAACCCGACCCTGTGCTCAAAAAGACCATCACCCAGCTTGCTGAAGCGGTACAAGGAGGCGGAACCTTCAGTGACGGCCTTAATTCTCATCCCAAGATCTTCAACAAGCTCTATGTCAACATGGTCAAGGCGGGCGAACTTGGCGGCGTACTCGAGGTTGTTCTTAACCGACTTGCAGAGTTTCAAGAGAAGGCCCAGAAGGTGAAGGGTAAGGTGAAATCAGCCATGATGTACCCGGCCATCGTCATGGTGATCGCCATCATCATCATGGCATTCCTTCTTGTGTTCATTGTTCCGAAATTTGAGCAGATCTTTGCCGATATGCTCGGAGGCAAACCCCTCCCCCTTCTGACTCAGCTTGTCATAGGTGCAAGCCGTGGTGTTCAACATCACTTTATCGAACTCGGTCTTGGTATAGGCGCGGTCTTCTTCGGGATGAAGTATTTGACTTCCACACCGAAGGGAGCAGTGATGTTCGATCAGTTCATGCTCAAGGCACCTCTTTTCGGTGACCTGACCCGCAAGAATGGAATCTCCAGATTCACCCGCACGCTCGGAACCCTCGTGACCAGCGGTGTCCCCATCCTCCAGGCTCTCAACATCACGAAGGAAACGGCAGGCAACGCCGTCATCTCCACTGCGATCTCCAAGATCCATGACGCGGTCAAGGAAGGTGAATCCATCGTCCGTCCGATGGAGGCGAGCGGCGTCTTCCCTGCGATGGTCATCAGCATGGTGGACGTCGGCGAGGAAACAGGCCAACTTCCCGAGATGCTCCTGAAGGTCGCCGATCTCTACGACGACGAGGTCGACAGCGCTGTGGCAGGACTCACCTCCATGATGGAACCTATCATGATCGTCTTTCTCGCCGTAGTAGTCGGAGCCATCGTCATCGCGCTCTTCCTTCCGCTCATCAGTATCATCAGCGGCATGCAGCAATAAAAAACATGATCGCTCCTCACAAAAAAACTTCCTCCGGAGGTTTCACACTTATCGAATTGCTGATCGTCATCACCATCATAGCCATCTTGGCTTCATTGGTGCTGGCAGCGGCTGGTGGCGTCCAGAAAAAGGGGGCTCGTTCACGGACCGAGGCCGAGATTGCCGCAGTCGGGGCGGCTCTTGAAAGCTACAAGGCCGACAATGGGGACTATCCTGCCGGCTCAAGCTCATTGGTACTAATCACCAACCTCATGCCAAGTAGCGGAAAGGTCTACTTTGAGTTCAAATCAAAATCGGTCGATTCCTCAGGTTGGTTGGATCCCTTCGGGATTGCTTACTCCTATCGCTACCCCGGCTTATCCAACCAAAGCGGCACCAATTTTTTCGACCTCTGGTCCACGGCAGGAGGATCCACCGCCACAAATACTTGGATCAAGAATTGGTAATCATCCCGTGCAGCGGGATGGAGTATGAAGGTCAAAGGTGTGAAAGTAACAAGGTGCCGATGCAAAGGCTTCCTGCAACCTTCCTACCTTCCGACTTTTTACTTTCCCACCGTCTTCAGATCGTTCCACCCTTCCAGCACGAGTTGGGACCAGCTTTCCAGCTGATCGTTTCGCTCTGCAAGTTCCTCGCGGCTGAGAAACCCAAGTTCGGCAATCGCCTCTTCATTGGCTGTCACTTCAGGTTCGGCTAGATGGCATTGATGGACGATCCCCAAGTGAACGGCTCCCACGGGATTCGTATCGTCATTGAGGAGGGCCAGCGGACGCTCGATGAAGGCGCTTCCCAGGGATAGCTCTTCCTGCAGTTCACGCATGAGAGCCCGCTGATAGGCTGCCGAATCAAAGGCTTCGCCCAATCCGTCCCCATCATTGATATGACCGCCGATGCCGACGGATCCCTTTTTCAGCAGACGAGTCTCCCCAGAACCGCTTCCGCGACGGTAGTGTAGGATCTTCTCACCGGAGGTCACCACCACATAGGGAATCAGCTGCTTAAGCGACGGATCCTCCTCAGCCTCAGCACGGGGAACAAAGAAATGATTGCCTGGTTGGAGAAAGATAGGAAGGTATCGGCTGACCTCGGGATTGAGTCCGTGAAAGGAACCCAACTCATCAAAAAGAGAGCGACGGATGACAAGGACTTGTTCGGTGGAAGACATAATCAGGATGATAGACTGAAGGCTGAAAGCCGATAGGCAAGCGCCAAAAACTCACCCTTCCAAATAGGGCCCTAACTTCTCCTTGAGCGTGTTGCGGGCGCGGAAAAGAAGACTTTTTACGGCAGGCAGGCTCAGCGAAAGGACAGTGGCGATTTCCTCGTACGGCATGTTCTCGTAGCGCCGCAGAATCAAAGCAAGGCGCTCCTTCTCAGGCAGGGATGCAAGGGCCTGCTCAATCGCCCTGTGCAGTTCCCTCTCGAGGATCTGCTGATCAGGCCCCGGAGTCCCATCGGGATGATCCGCCCTCTCCTCATCCGGATCCCGTGACTGGGGAATTAACCGAGTTCGGGTCCGCCTGCGAGATTCGTTAAAGACCAGACGCTTCGCGATGATCAGTAGCCAGGTGGTGAATCGGGCCTCAGGTCGCCATCGGGGGGCGGACTTCCAGACATTCAGGAAGACCTGCTGGGCAATATCTTCCGCATCGGAAATTCCGATCATCCGTGCCACGGTGGCGATCACAAGACCCTGATGCCTCTCCACAAGCCTGCGGAAGGCTCCATAGTCACCAGACGCCACGAGGAGCATCAAGATCTCGTCGGATTTCTGAAATTCACAGGACTCTGGGGGAATCTCCGTCACTTCGAAAATCCTGACTTCAATGCTGTAATTCTTCAACCCTTGATGGGTCGTGCCTCCCTTCAACCCTTCAACCCTTCAACCTCTTCACGGCAATCCTCCCAATGGGATCGCCTTTCGCCCTGAAAATCGTCTCAAACTCGGTAACAGGCCTCTGCAAATCATCCTCCCATGGGGTCTCGATCCATCCTCCGTGCAAGCTGAGCTGATCCTTCATGGAAGCAAAATATCCGAGATGATCTGTCTGAAGTCGAAGAACTCCATCCGCTTTTAATTTTGTAACGGCTACTTCCAGGAAGTAGACATTTACCAACCTTCGGACCCAGTGACGTCGCTTCGGCCAGGGATCTGGAAAGGAGACATGCAGAGTGTCCAGAAATCCAGCGGGGATCAGGTCATCGAGTGATTCTTTACCCCACCCCCTCCAGAGTGCCGCATTGGGAATCCCTAGCCGTTTGATCTTTCTGTTGCCGCGTTTCACCCGATCCGAAATCCCTTCAATTCCTGCGAAAAAAACCGACGGATTTAGCAGGGCGCTCTCGGATAAAAATTTACCCTTGGAAGCTCCAAAATCGCATTCCACATGCTGAAAGGATCGTGATTTGAGAATCAGCTCCTCCCTGGCTGCCTGGAGATCCTGATTGGGCGCCATCCGCCCAGGAGTCGGAATCACCTCGAGATCAGCTTTCCGGACCACGGAATCAAGCAGCGTCCTTCTCCTGACGGCGTCGGATCAGGGCGGATTTTCGCCCTTCGACCACGGCGCGGTTCAGTGTCACTCCGGCAAAATCCTCGCGATCAGGAGCCTCGTACATGACATCCAGCATGATCTTCTCGAGAAGCGAGCGGAGGGCACGGGCACCTGTCCCCTTTTTAAGCGCCGACTCGGCAAGGGCAATAAGTGCATCCTTGGTGACCGTGAGGGAAATGTCATCCATAGCCAGCAGCTTGGTGAACTGCTTGACCAGGGCATTTCTAGGCTCCGTGAGAATGCGCACCAGTTCCTCTTCGTTGAGCTGTTGGAGGGTTGTCAGTACCGGAAGACGACCGATGAACTCTGGGATCATGCCGAAGGCGAGAAGATCCTCGGGTTCGACGGACTCAAGAATTTTGAGCTCATCCATCGGCCCTTCGAGATCATTTTCCTTAGCATGGAAGCCGAGGGTCTTCCCTCCGGTGCGTCTCTGGATGATTTTGTCGAGTCCCACGAAAGCGCCACCGCAGATGAATAGGATATTCTGTGTGTTGAGCTGGATATATTCCTGATGAGGATGCTTGCGTCCGCCCTGGGGAGGAACGTTGCAGGTGGTGGCCTCGAGGATCTTCAGGAGCGCCTGCTGGACTCCCTCGCCGGAGACATCACGCGTGATGGAGACGTTGTCGGTTTTCCGGCCGATCTTGTCGATCTCATCAATATAGACGATGCCGATCTCGGCCTTCTTCACGTCATAATCGGCATTTTGAAGCAGGCGCAGGACGATATTCTCGACATCCTCACCAACATACCCAGCCTCAGTAAGTGTCGTGGCATCGGCGATACAGAAAGGAACATCCAGAATGCGGGCAAGCGTGCGGGCAAGCAGGGTCTTTCCTGAACCGGTCGGGCCGATCAGAAGCACATTGCTCTTCTCAACCTCCACATCGGCCAGTCCTTCGGAGAGGAGTCCCGGTGAGAATCCATCGCGTTCCATCGCGATCCGCTTGTAGTGGTTGTGAACAGCAACCGAGAGAGTGCGCTTGGCAAGGTCCTGGCCAATGACATGGGCGTCAAGTTCCCGGCGGATCTCAGAGGGTTTCGGAACCCTCAGTTCGTGAGCCCCATGATCGCCACCACCCTCGACTGTTTCCTTATCCAGGATTCCCTTGCATATAGTGATGCAGCTGTCGCAGATATAGACACCGGGCCCGGCAATGAGCTTGCGGACCTCGGCATGGCTCTTTCCGCAGAAAGAGCACATCGTGAGATTACTGGTTCTGGCCATGGAAAGGATCGACCTCGATAAAACAGTTTAGGATTACTCGACGGAATCCTTGGCCTTCTCGGGTGGATTCTTGAGCTCCTTGCGGGACTTCACCACTTCATCCACGATCCCATATTCCTTCGCCTCATCCGCGGTCATGTAGTAATCCCGATCAGCATCCTTCCGGACCTGCTCCTCGCTCTTACCAGTATTCTCCGCGATGATACGAGCCAAGCGGCGGTTCAACTTGTACATGAACTCGACGCTGCGCTCCACGTCACTGGCCGTACCCTGGGCTCCGCCGGAGACCTGATGGATCATGATGTCCGAATTAGGCAAGGCGAACCTCTTTCCCTTGGTTCCGGAACACAGCAGGAAGGCTCCCATACTTGCGGCCATTCCCATGCAGTAGGTGTTCACGTCACAGGTGACGAACTGCATCGTGTCATAGATTGCCAGGCCCGCTGTGACCGAACCGCCTGGAGAGTTGATGTAGATATGGATATCCTTCTTGCCATCCTCCATCTGAAGGAAGAGCAGTTGGGCAATTACCAGATTAGAGACATAGTCATCAATGCCCGATCCGATGAAGATGATCCGGTCCTTGAGAAGACGGGAATAGATATCGTAGCTCCGCTCGCCACGTCCGGTCTGCTCGACCACCATCGGGACAAGCATTGAGGACTGAGGACGGGAATTGGACATCATACTAGTGGTCATGCCCGCAACCGGGGCCATGGACATGGGGTTCTTCATCATGGGAATGGGTGAGTTCGGGATTGGCGGTGATCGGTTTCGGATCTTCTCCATTCACTCTAGCATGGGAGACGACTACATCAAGGGCCTTACCCAGAGAAATCTCTTCCTCGATACCCGCGAGAGCACGGTGCTTCTGCAGTTCCTTGAGAAGCTTCTGAGGAGTCATCTGATAACGCTCGGCCATATTGGTTATGCGCCAAGCGAGCTCCTCGCGGGAAACCCTGATATTTTCCTTAACGACTATCTCGCCCAGGATGAAGTTCAGCTTCACCTTGTCGCCGGCACTCTGGCGGGCAGCGCCAAGAAGCTCTTCCTGATGGGAACGCAGCTCCTCCTCGCTCACGCCGCGGGATTGGTTCTCCTGAATGATTTGTTTGAGAATTGTGGTGCTCTCCTGCTGGACCATCGAGGAGGGAGCCTCGAAAGAGACCATGGAGAGTAGCTGCTTCACGGCTTCGCCGCGGATCGAGCTGGCAAAGTTCTGGTCGGCATTCACGGTCAGACGCTCGCGTACCTGATCACGAATCTGCTCTAGCGTGCTGCCGGGACTGAGTTTCGAGGCAAAGGCATCGTCGATCGGGGGAAGCTCTCGCTCCTTGATCTCATGGAGAGTCACCTTGTAGGTCACCTTGTAGCCACGCAGCTTCTCCTCGCCGAACTCGGTCGGGAAACTGACCGTGCAGTCCCGTGTCTCGCCGGTCTTCATGCCAACCATCGCGGCCGCGAGTCCCGGTATGGGACGATCCTCCTCGAGCTTGATCCAGAAGTTCTTGCGACCGACATAGGTCGGCTGGAGATCGGGATAGGTGTCGGCCAGCGTCTTTCCCTCGATGGAGCCTTCATAATCGAGAACCGCAAAATCACCCATGGCCAGATCGCGTCCCTCAACGGTCTTGAACTCAGCCATATCCCCGCGCAATCCATCCAGGAACTGTGCGACCTGCTCCTCATCCACGGCTGGTTTCTCGACTGTGATGACAAGCCCCTTGTACTCGGGGAGATTGACGGGAGGACGCACCACCACCGTGGCGGTGAAGCTCAGGGAGCGATCCCCCTCCAGTTTGACGTCACGGACATTCGGGCTCTGGACAGGAGAGAGCTTCTGCTCATTGAGCGCCTCACGCACCGCGGCATCGAGCAACTTGCGGGTCACTTCCTGCTCGATATCCTGTGAATACTTTTTCTCTACGATGGCAAGTGGTGCCTTTCCTTTGCGGAAGCCCGGAAGGTTGACCAGTCGACGGTACTCGTTGCCGACTTCCTTCCATTCCGACTGGAAGCGCTCGGGCGGAAGTTCAATGTGCAGGTCGACGATGCAGGTCTCTTTCTGTTCGGTGGTGACTTTCATAATGAACCGAGAAGCAAAGCAGGGAGTCCCTCGTCGGACAATCTCCAAAGGTGATTTTTTGGGAGATTATCGGTTCTCTGGAAAATTATTCATCCTTTCAGCCCCGCTTTCATCATTCATAATTCATAATTCATAGTTCATCCTTTTTGCCAAATGCGTTCCATCCGTCTCTTTCTCTACGGAATTCCGATTACGCTGATCCTACTGCTGGTGGCGGCCTTCGTGAACGCCTCTTTTCTTTCCGTTGCCAAGAAGAATGAGATGTCGATCGGCACCATCGGAGAGCCTTCGACACTGAATCCCATCCAGCAGGCAGACTCCGCCTCCGCTCAGGTAGCCGGACTGATGTTCAATGGCCTTCTGAAGTACAATCAGGATCTCGAAGTGGTCGGCGATCTCGCCACGTCATGGGATCTCTCTCAGGAAACGACCTTTCAGTTAGGCTCGGAAGAGGAAGCGGCCAAGGCATCGTCATTTCTGAATCGGAATCAGCCAAGAAACCCCGCGAGCATCACAACCATCGCACGTGACGGAAATAATCTGACCCTCACACTAAGCCAACCGGGTCTCACGGACTCTCAAATCGTTGCACGCACACTCACCGAAGCCGGCTTCCATCCCCTACCCTTTCCCCCGCTCGAAAAGGGCGGAAAGGAACGTCCCTTCAAGGCCGAACCGATCATCCGCTTCATTCTGCGCAAGGATGTCCGTTGGCATGACGGGACCCCTTTCACCTCGGCAGATGTAGCCTTCACCTACCATGCGATCATGGACGAGCGGGTCGCATCACCCCGGAGTTCCGATTTCGAGCTGGTCTCCTCGGTGCAGACACCCGATCCCTATTCCGTTGTCGTCCGCTACAAGAAGCCCTTCTCCCCCGCGCTGCTGAGCTGGATGCAGAGTATCCTCCCAGCCCACATTCTCGAGAAGGTAGAACCTGCCAAGTGGTCCGAGATCTACAACCGCCACCCGATCGGCACCGGACCCTTCAAGTTTGGAAACTGGAAAACCAACGAGTTCATCCGTCTCATAAAAAACCCCGATTACTTCCGTGGCTCCCCCTGGCTTGACTCGGTCGTCTTCCGCGTCCTGCCCGATCCGCTCACCCTGCAACTCGCCTTCCAGACAAAGCAGGTTGATTTCTGGGCCGTTGATCCGTGGGCCGTGAAGATCTTCGAGAAAGACAAGCGCTTCGATTTATTCAGTTCGGCTGGCAACATGTACAACTACATCGGCTGGAATCTCCGACGACCGATGTTCCAGGATCTACGCGTGCGTAAGGCACTCGCGGAGGCCATAAATATCCCCCAGATGATCAAATACATCATCTACGGACACGGCGTGCAGTCGAACGGCATCTTCACTCCGAAGATGTGGTTCTATGACCCGAAGGTCCAACCGCTGCCCTAC
The DNA here is from genome assembly GCA_021413925.1 of Verrucomicrobiota bacterium. Lineage (NCBI taxonomy): Bacteria > Pseudomonadati > Verrucomicrobiota > Verrucomicrobiota bacterium. The sequence continues at coordinate 75,594 of JAIOPL010000004.1, read as the reverse complement.
GATCCCAAGGCCGCCGGGGATCTTCTGGATCAGGCGGGCTGGAAGCCTGGATCCGACGGCATCCGGGTGAAGGAAGGAAAGCGACTCTCCTTTACCCTGCTGGCGAACAATGGCAACGAGGTCCGCCGCGACATCGCCACCTTGGTTCAGGATGACCTCAAAAAGATCGGGGTCGAGGTGAAGGTCGAGATCTACGAGTGGTCGGTGCTGCTCAAGCGCTTTGTGAACAAGGGTGAGTTCGACGCCATCGTCCTTGGATGGGGTCTCGGAAACGACTTCGACCAGTATGCCATCTGGCATTCCAGCCAGACCCATCCGGAGGAACTCAACTTCGTCGGCTATAACAATCCCGAGGTCGACCATCTCCTGAGCGATCTGCGCCAGGAATATAGCCGTCCGGAGATCATCAGTCTTGCAGCCAAACTCCAGCAAACGATCTATGAGGATCAGCCCTACACCTTTCTCTTTGTGCCGGAAGGTACCTCCGTGATGTGGAAGAACAGCTACCGCATCCGTCGACCGGGATCCAAACCGGGCGAGTGGATCGACTCTCCTGTCACCATGACCAAGGCCGGTTGGGATTACGACATGGAGTGGTTCTATCGGCCGGAGTATCCGCCCAGCGGAAAAAGATGAAGGTTGAGGTATGAAGTATGAAAATCCCAAACGATCACCTCGTTATCTGCATCAACTTCATCATTCATCATTCATAATTCATCTTTTCTGCCAGTGATCTCTTTCATCATCCGCCGTCTCGCCCTCAGCGTGGTGCTGCTTTTTATCATCAGCATCATTTCGTTTTTCATCGTGACCCTCACTCCGGGAAGCCCCTACCCGTGGGGAGAGCTGAATCCGAAGATCTCTGCCGAGGTGAAGGCCAACTTCCGGAAAAAGTTCCATCTCGACCGTCCTCTTCACGAACAGTACGCACTCATCATGCGGGATCTCTTTACCGGTAATTTGCGAAGCATCAAGGATGATCGCCCCGTAATGTCGAGGATCATGGAGCGCCTGCCGGCGACTGTGGCTCTGAATCTGACTTCCATCGTGATTTCCCTTTCATTCGGCACACTTCTGGGAGTCACTGCGGCTCGCTACAGCGGACATTGGCAGGATGCCCTGGGTTCCTTCATCGCCTTTCTCTTCATCGCCTTACCCGGATTCTGGATCACCTATATGGTGGTGATCGCCCTGGTGAAGGGGTTCGGCGTGCCGATCCTGGGGACCCACAGCTACGGGATCGAATTTCCAAACGTCCTTGCCTCGGGACTCGATACCCTCTGGCATCTTCTTCTTCCGGCCACGATCCTGGCACTCGGCGGCATCGCCTCCCAGTCTCGCTATCTCCGGGCCACGATGATCGAATCCTTGCGCGAGGACTACATTCGGACGGCACGCTCTAAGGGACTTTCCGAGGATGTCGTCCTCTACAAGCATGCCCTACGCAACTCCATCCGCCCCATCATCGCCGGGATAGGGATGATCCTGCCGGCACTTATTGGAGGGGCCGTTGTCATCGAAACGATCTTTGCTTATCCAGGTATGGGACGACTCGGTTACGAGGCTGTACTGGAGCGCGACTACCCCACCCTTGTCGCCCTGAACTTCGTTGTGGCGGCCCTGGTGCTTCTGGGCAACCTGATCTCCGATCTCCTCTCGGCAGCCGCCGACCCCCGGGTCCGCCTCGAATAAACCATGCAAGGCATTCAACCTCTCACCGAGATTCCGACGAGAAGGGTCCTTCGTCGATTTTGGGCAAATCCGGTAGCGATCCCCTCGGTTGCGGTTATCCTCTTTTTTGCCCTCGTTGCAGGAGGAACAGTCCTTCTCTCCCTCATGGGGCACGACTGGCTCTGTAATCCCAACGAAACGAACCTCGAGCTAAAGCTTCTACCCCCTTCTCCGCAGCACATAATGGGGACTGATAATCTCGGCAGGGATGTCCTCTCACGAATGATGCGCGGGGCCTCAATCTCCCTCACCGTGGGTCTGGTCGCCGTGGCCGTATCTCTCGGGATCGGTATGGTAGTGGGTGCGATCGCGGGATACTTTGGTGGTATCATCGACCAGATCCTGATGCGCGCGGTCGATGCGCTACTCTGTTTTCCCACGTTCTTCCTCATCCTCACCGTGGTGGCACTGCTCGGGCCAAGTCTTCTCAATATCGTCATCGTGATCGGATTGGTAAGCTGGACCGGAACGGCCCGACTTGTACGGAGTGAATTCCTAACGCTTCGGGAGACAGAATATGTAAAGGGGGCACGCGTCCTGGGGCAGAATGCCTGGCATATCATCACTCGGCATATCCTGCCGAATGCCGCCGCCCCGATTCTCGTCACCGCGGTCCTTGGTATCCCCGATGCAATTCTTCAGGAAGCAGGACTCAGCTTTCTTGGATTCGGAGTCCAGCCACCACAAGCGACCTGGGGGAACATCATCGCCGACGGCAAGACCTATCTCCTCGACGCCTGGTGGCTGAATCTCTTTCCGGGACTCGCCATCCTGATCGCCTCGCTGTCATTCTACCTAGCGGGCGACGCACTGAGGGAGGCTGCGGAGAGCCGCAGCTAGGCAATTATGAAGGATGAAAGTTACTTGCCATCCTCACAACCATTTCCAAGAAAACAAAGGCCTCGGCCTTTCATACTTCATAGTTCATCCCTCATAATTTCTTATCCACATGCTAAAGATCCAAGACCTCCAAATCGGTTTCTCCACTCCCGCTGGCATCGTTCCTGCTCTCAAGAACGTCTCGCTGGAAATCGGCCGCGGAGAAACCCTTGCGATCGTAGGTGAGAGCGGAAGCGGCAAAAGCGTCACCGCCTTAGCCATCACACGCCTCCTGCCGACACCCCCCGCGGTTTATCAGTCAGGAAGCATAACATTTGATGGCCGAGATCTGCTGACTGCCTCGGATGCCGAACTGCGCAAAGTACGAGGGGGTAAGATCGCCTACATCTTTCAGGAACCCTCCACCTCACTGAATCCCGTCTATTCCATCCGCAGCCAGATGGCCGAGATGATCCAGCTTCACCGTCCCGACGTGACGGATATCGATGCCGAGATCATCCGCTGGCTCGATGCCGTCGGCATCGTTGATCCTGCGACCCGACTCCACGACTATCCACATCAACTTAGCGGAGGCATGCAGCAACGCGTCATGATCGCCATGGCCCTCTCGGCCAGACCGGATCTGCTTATCGCCGATGAGCCTACCACCGCCCTCGATGTCACGATCCAGAAGCAGATTCTCGACAAACTCCGCGAACTCCAGCACGATCTCAATATGGCCGTGATGCTCATCACCCACAACTTCGCCATCATCAGGGGCCTGGCCCGCAATGTTGCCGTGATGTACCGGGGTGAGATCGTGGAGTACGGAAAGACCGAACAGGTGCTTAGCCATCCGCAGCATCCCTACACCAAGGCCCTAATCGCCTGCATCCCGAGGCTAGGTGACCACAGGCACAGACTTTCGACTATCGACTCAAATTCCTAGGAATGATACCACGCTATAACGATCTTGCCGCCAATGAGCGGACCTATCTGGCTTGGATGCGGACGGCCCTAGCCCTCATTGCTTTCGGCTTCTTGCTGGAACGCTTCGACCTGCTTGTCCGTTATTTCGCTAAAAGCATGAGCGAGGGGAAGATTTCTCTTATTCCTACCAGCCGACTTCTCGGCTGCGAAGCAGGTATAATCCTGTCGGCACTGGGACTGCTGATCATGCTTATCTCCACATGTCGCTTTGTCATCACCAACCGGAGACTCGAAAGCGAGCAGAAGGAAACTTACAACATCCTCAGCGTCCTGATCACAGGTGGATTTTTTATCATCCTAGCCGTTTTTGTTCTCTTCTACATCGGCAGGTTTTTTAACCTTGCGTGAGGAAAACGCGAGAAAGGCCCAGCCTTTCCAATGGTGGATTTTTCTGGTTAAAATCTAACCATGTACAAACTCGTTCTCATCCGCCACGGCGAAAGCACTTGGAACCAAGAAAACCGTTTTACCGGTTGGACCGATGTCGATCTCAATGCCAAGGGGCTGAATGAGGCCAAAGCGGCTGGTCAGCTTCTCAAGAAGGAGGGATACAAATTCGACCGTTCGTTTGTCTCCGTATTGAAGCGCGCCCTCCGCACCAACTGGTTGATTCTGGATGAGCTGGATGAGCTCTGGATTCCCGTTCAGCTTTCCTGGCGCCTGAATGAGCGTCACTACGGATCGCTGCAGGGTCTGAATAAAGCCGAAACAGCCGCGAAGTTCGGCGATGACCAGGTTCATATCTGGCGTCGCAGTTATGATGTACCGCCACCAGCCTTGGAAAAGAGCGACGAGCGCTTTCCCGGCCATGATCCCCGCTACAAGGATGTGCCCCAGACGGAATTGCCGCTGACCGAGTGCCTCAAGGATACGGTGGACCGTGTTCTCCCCTACTGGCACAACGAGATCGCCCCTGCGGTGAAGCGTGGCGAGAAGGTGCTGGTGACCGCTCATGGAAACACCCTCCGCGCCCTGGTGAAGTACTTCGATAATCTCAGCGAGGAAGAGGTGCTGGCCCTGAACATCCCGACTGGCATCCCGCTTGTCTATGAGCTGGACGACAACCTGAAGCCGATCCGCCATTACTATCTCGGCGACCAGGAGGCAATTGCTGCCGCAGCAGCAGCCGTGGCGTCGCAGGGGAAGGCTCAGAAGTAACAGCTGATGTCTCTCATCTACGGCAGGGGTCATCGGGTCACTTGGATCGCGGATCTCACGGGAGATTCGCAGGTCTCCACGCTCAAAAGTCGTGCCGAAGTCCCTGCCGCTGATACCTGGGATCTGAAACTCATTTTTCCTGATGACGCGGCCTGGGAAGCCGAGTTCTCGGATCTCGCCTCACGCTTCGAAGAGATCAATGCCTTCAAGGGAACACTAGCCAAAAGCGCCGGGGATCTAGCCAAGGCCCTCGAGTTTGAATCCTCCCTAGATCGCTCCAGCGAGCGTCTGAACCAATATGCAGGTCTACGTCTTTCCGAGGACAGTTCGAATGATGATGCCCTAGACCGCGATGGTCGCCTCTCATCGCTCTGTGCTAAGATCAGCGAGACCAGCTCCTGGATCGCCCCGGAGATCCAGGAGATTCCCGACGAGATGTTCGAGAAATTCCTAGCCAATCCCCTGCTTGCCGACTGGCAGATCTCCCTGCAGAACCTCCGCCGTCTCAAGCCCCATATTCTGAGCAACAAGGAGGAACGCCTGATCTCACTCTCGATGCCGGCCGTCGGAGGTCATCACGAGACCTTCTCCCAGCTCACGAATGTCGACATGACCTTCGGTACAGTGCGCGACGACCGAGGTCAGGAGATCGAGCTGACCCAGAGCAGCTTCTCCTCCCTGCTCCAACGCCCCGACCGCATTGTCCGCAAGGAGGCTTTCCAGAAATTCTACACGGAGTTCACGGCCCACCGCTACTCGCTGGCCAGTTCGCTTGCCAGCTCGATCAAGGGGGATGTCTTCCTTGCCAAGGCCCGCCATTATTCATCAGCGCGCGAGGCCTCGCTCTTCGCCGATAATGTCCCGACAGCCGTCTACGACAGCCTGATCGAGGCTGTCCGTTCACGACTTCCCGTCCTTCACAAGTACTACAGCCTGCGTCAACGGCTTTTCAATCTGCCCGATCTGCATGTCTACGACACCTATGCACCGCTAGTCTCGGCGGTTCAAAGCGATGTCCTGTTCGATCAGGCGATCGAAATGGTAGTGAAGTCACTACACCCGCTTGGTTCGGAATATACAAAGACGCTTTCGAGCGGTCTCCGCGAGGAGCGCTGGTGCGACCGCTACGAAAACAAGGGAAAGCGCAGCGGCGCCTTTTCCTACGGGACTTATCAGGGTCCTCCCTACATCCTGATGAACTATAAGCAGGATGTCTTCTCCGATATCTACACGCTGGCCCACGAGGCGGGTCACTCGATGCACACCTGGTACTCCAGGAGAACCCAGAATTTCCAGAACTACCATTACCCGATCTTCCTGGCGGAGGTGGCCTCGACCTTCAACGAGATCCTACTCACCGAACACCTGCTCTCCGAGACCAAGGAGCGCTCAATGAGAGCCTACTTGATCAACCGTCAGATCGATGACCTGCGTGGCACCCTTTTCCGGCAGACGATGTTCGCGGAATTTGAGAAAATCGCGCATGCCGCCGAGGAGTCGGGAGCCGCCCTAACACTGGAGACCTTCCGCAAAATGTACCGCTCCCTCCTCGACACCTACTTCGGAAAGGGGGTCGTGATCGACGAGGAGCTAGAGCTGGAATGTCTGCGTATCCCGCATTTCTACAGTGCGTTCTATGTCTACAAGTACGCCACCGGCATCTCGGCTGCGATCACTCTGGCGGATCAGGTTCTCAAGACGGGCAATACAGAGCGCTACTTCGGTTTCCTGAAGAGTGGAGGCAGTAAGTTCCCGATCGAGACCCTGGCCGAGGCGGGAGTGGACATGCGCTCACCCGAACCGGTCAACGCGGCACTGGCCCTTTTCGAACGTAGGGTTGAGGAGCTCGAGGGGCTTCTTGCCGTACCCAGCAAAACCAACTGATGAATGCCGGATTCATCGACAGGCTTGTCGAGCGGATCCGATTTGTGGAACCGGCCGACATCGGCCACTACCTCCAAATTCTCTCCAAGGAGAAGGGATTCCTGGAGACCATCTTCAACGCCATTCTGGAGGGGGTCATCGTCACCGACCCTCAGGATCACATCATCTACATGAACAAGGCAGCCTGTTCCTTCTTCGGAATGAACGGAGCTGAACATATAGGCAGGAGCCTGGCAGAGGCCATTCCCGGACTAGAACTTAAGTCAGTGGCGCGTCCCGGCGATGTCATGAGCCGTGACCTGGAAGTCTTCTATCCGAAACACCGTTTTCTGAACTTCTACGTGAGTCCGCTGATGAGCGACGAGAAAGAGTTAGCCCAGCGGGAGTTGGTGGGACGCGCCATCATTCTCCGAGACATCACCGAGGAGCGTCTTGAGACTCAGGAGACCATCGAGAGCGAGCGCATCTCCGCAGTTACACTTCTTGCAGCAGGGGTGGCTCACGAGATCGGAAACCCCCTCAACTCGCTCGACATCCAACTCCAGCTTCTGCAGCGTCGCCTAAACAAGCCCTCTCTCTCGAAGAATGATCAGCAGGAGCTGGCGGACTCCGTCTCCGTGGCCCGCAGCGAGGTAAAGCGTCTGGACCAGATCATCACCCAGTTCCTCAAGGCCGTCCGACCGGCTCCCCTGGAGTGCAAGCCGACCGATTTCAATGCCCTGATACTGGAAGCCGTTGAGTTCCTCCGCAATGAAGTGGAGGATCGGGGCATCACGGTGGATCTCTTTCCCGGCAAACATCTCCCCCGTGTCTCCCTTGATGCGGATCAATTCCGACAGGCCCTCTACAATGTGATCAGGAACAGCTTCCAGGCCATGGGAAGTAAGGGACATCTTCGCATCGGCACGGCCTGCGACGACTCCCATGTCTGGGTCAGTATTGGCGACACCGGTGGGGGGATCGATCCCTCAAGAGTGGGCGTGATCTTCCAACCCTACTACACCACCAAGGAGAACGGTTCGGGCTTGGGACTCCATATCGTCCAGCGCATCGTCCGTGCCCATGGTGGCGAAATCATGATCCAGAGCGCAATGGGTCAAGGGATGCTCTTCACGATACGCCTTCCACGGGACGACCGCCGCGTCCGGTTCCTTCCCCCCATCACGGAGGAAAAAGATTCACAGGGATAAAGGAGATGAAGGTGATCCTGAGCAATCAGCAATCCAGTCTCTCTTCAATCCACTTGTTTCTTAATCCCTTTCATCCCCTTAATCCCTGTGATTTCTTTCCTGTCTTCCTGATTTCCACATTAAACATCACCAACCATTCAATCCCATGAGCACACTCCAAGTCGGCGACAAGGCCCCTTCCTTCACCACTACCGCCGTCGGCGGGATCTATGGCAGCGGAACACCCTTAAAGCTCACCGAGCTGAAAGGACAGGCCGTCGTTCTCTATTTCTACCCGAAGGATGACACGCCGGGATGCACCACGCAGGCCTGCGAGATTCGGGATGCATGGAAAGAGATTCAGTCGACAGGAGCGGCCCTATTCGGCGTCAGCATCGATCCAGTGAAATCCCATGGAAAATTCATCGCCAAGTTCGACCTTCCCTTTCCCCTGTTGAGCGACACCGACAAGTCGATTGTCGAGGCCTACGGAGTCTGGGTGGAGAAGTCGATGTACGGCAAGAGGTACATGGGCACGGAGCGCAGCACCTTCATCATCGATCCCAAGGGTACGATCGCAGCCATCTTCCCCAAGGTGAAACCGGCCGAACACGCCGGTCTTGTGGTGAAAGCACTGAAAGAGCTAAGGGATTAAAGATTTTATCGCGTAGAGGCGCGAGGCGCAGAGAGGTGGTAACATTTCTCAATAGAGGCATCTCGCTGCGTAGAATAATCCCTTTCATCCCCTTAATCCCTGTGAATTCATTCCTCCTCAGCGTCTCTGCGCTCTGCGGGAGAATCTCATCTGCCCTTTTTCAGTAGTCCCCGTTTCGGAGCGACTTACAGGCCTCGCCGAGGTAGCTGATCACCGAAGTGGCGGAGAGTGATTCCTGAGCATCTGAGCCGTTGAAGATGGCTAGCTCGGCGGCACGTCCGCAAAGCCATGCTCCAAGCATGGCAGCCTCACGGCAGGATTGCCCTGATCCTATCAAGGCGGCGCAAACACCCGTCAGGACATCTCCCATTCCTCCGCTCCCCATGCCCGGGTTGCCAGTGCTGTTGAAAACGGGTGAGTTTCCCTTCTCCGCAATAATCGTGCGAGATCCCTTGAGAAGCAGAGTCACAGGATAACTTTCGATAAAGTCCGTTGCCCAATTTCGACGGGTCCTTCCGTCTCGGGGAGCAAGCCGCTCCATCTCACCCGGGTGTGGAGTGAGAAGACGGGGACCAGCGCACTGAGAGAGCAACGAAGGATTGAAAGCAACTGCATTGAGTGCATCGGCATCGACCACGCAGGGGATCCGACTGTCGCGGACAAGTCCCCGTAATTCCTCATGATGCTCCGCTCCGAGACCGGGCCCAAGGGCTAGGACATCCAGTTTCTCCGTTGGAATTTCGTTATAGGAAGCAATTCGCTGGACCATCACTTCCGGAATGCAGGTCGAGGCCAGAAGATCGTGGCACTCCGGCAAGGCATAAAGAGTCACCAGTCCTCCACCGGCATGGAGCGCCGCTGCTGAGCAAAGCTGTGCAGCACCCAGGAAGCCACTCGATCCGGCCAAGATCCCGATATGCCCATAGGTTCCCTTGTAGGAGTCATAGTTCCTGATTGGGAGAAGAGACCGGAGAGCTAATGCCGTAGAAATACTGGCAGGATCACCCCCCTCTATCGGAACTCCGGGCAACTCAATCAAGGCGATGCGACCCACAACAGCCGTGGCAGCATCAGCGACGAGGCCGGACTTTACAGCTCCGATTGTCACTGTCAGATCAGCCTGCACGCATCCTCCGGGTATCTCTCCTGTCGTGGCATCCAGACCGGATGGAAGATCAACAGCTACGGTATATCCTCCCGATTTTCTGCGCAGAGCGTTCATCTCATGGATCAGCTCCTGGAAAGAGCTACGAGGAGCACCGGAAGCACCGATGCCCAATAATCCGTCCAGCAGCAGTAACGGTCCTCTTATCTGCGGGATAGAATCGATGAGTTCAGCCCCATGAAGCGCCAGGAGATGGAGCCTCGAAAGTTCAGACATTTCAGACTCGGGAGCGGCAAGACGGATCAGTATCTTCCACCCCTGATTGAGCAGATGCCTCGCGCTAACAAGGCCATCACCGCCATTATGCCCCTTCCCGCAATAAAGCACGGCGGTACCGGGATAAGGAAAGAACTGGCCGATACACCTCGCAATCCCCTCACCTGCAATCTCCATAAGCCCCTCGGGAGTAGCCCCATTGCGAAAAGCCAGTTCCTCAGCTGCTTTCATCTGTTGGGCTGTGAGGATCATGGGAACGGAAAAGATCACTCGCGCAGAGGCGCAGAGAGGAATGGAGCTAAATCTTTCATATCGACCATCTCAGCAACTTTTTTCAGTCTCTGCGCCTCTGCGCCTCCGCGCGAGACTTTCTTAAATTCAGGCGCTAGGAAGAGTTTCACCACGAAGGCTCAGCACTCGTAGCATCACCTCCTCGATCAGGTTATTCGGACAGGAGGCGCCAGCCGTGATTCCGATCCGTGCATTACTTCCTACCTGAGGAAGCCAGGAGACTTCGGAGGAGATCTCTTTCTTCTGATGCAGATCGAAGTGACGGATCATGTTGGCATTCTCCAGACACTCCTGATTCCGGATGAAATAGGTCGGCACGCTCTGCTCACCCATCTCGGCCAGGTGGGTTGTGTTAGAGCTATTGTAGCCACCGACGACGAGAAGCAGGTCGAGAGGTTGGAGCAGCAGTTCCTTGAGGGCGTCCTGCCTCTCCTGGGTGGCACCGCAGATCGTGTCAAAGAGTCGGAAGTTCTTATCGCTTCCATCCCGCAGAGTAATGGCCTCCTTGAGCTTTCTCTGCACGGCTTCGGTCTCCTCCCGAAGCATCGTTGTCTGGTTTGCCACGCCGATACGTTGGAGATGAAGATCGGGGTCGAATCCCTCGGAGAACCTTTCCTTGAACTCACAGAGAAACTCCTCACGACTGACTTTGCCTAAGATGTAGTCGCAAACACGATCGGTCTCTTCAAGATTCAGGACGATCAGGTAACGCCCGTTTCCGTTGCCCAGGGCGCGCGAGGCTGTGGCGCGGGTCTCCTCATGCGAGGCCTTGCCATGGATGATGGAGGTGACCTCCTCAGTAGCATTCTGCCTGACCCTCTTCCAGACACTCATGACATCGCCACAGGTAGTGTCGACGATCCGGCAGCCATGACTCTTGATCTCCTCAACAAGAGGAACCGTTGTTCCAAAGGCCGGCACGATCACGACATCTTCCGGTCCCAGGTCCTCGACATGAGGGCGTCCCGATTCATCCAGAAGATTCCGGATCCCAAGAGCGGCGATCTGGGCATTCACCTCGGGATTATGAATGATCTCGCCGATCAGGAAGAGACGGGCATCTGGAAAGACCTTCCGGGCAGCATAAGCGAGATCAATGGCTCTCTCGACGCCATAGCAGAATCCGAACTGCTTGGCCAAGCGAAGTGTTGTCTTCCCAGCGATCAGGACGGAACCGTCCGCGCGCACTCTCTCGACAAGACTGCTGTGGTAATGATGCTCCACCTGCTCCTGCACCCGCGCCATGACCTCCGGGGTCCGGAGGTTCACTTTCGCAGAGGCTGCAGGAGGAATGCTCAAACGTTATTCCTACTGCAAGACCGCAGCCTTGATCTTTTGGAAATAACTGGGCGAAGTCATTTCCCCGTTCGGGAGGTCTGGGTCATTATAATCCTGCGGGCGGGGAGTCTTTGCGCCCAAAGTTGCATCCTCAGGCTGGGTGTTGGCAATCTTCACTGGTGTACCAACACGGGTCAGCTCCCAGAAATCTCCAGCATCATTGGCATGGAGGCGGATGCAACCGTGCGTCTTGGGCGTCGGCCAGACCCATCCCTGGTGGAAACCATAGCCGGGAGCGAATTCAACCCAATAAGGCATCGGATAACCGACATACCGGCCCTTGGCGCTGCCTGCCTCACAAGGAACAATGGCATCCCTCATCACGGCAAATCCATAGCTGCCTGAACGCTTATTTCGCTCCTTTCGGGTGACGCAGAGGTTTCCTTTGGGGGTGGGCTTGGATGGCATGCCGACGCAGCAGGCCGTCACAAGAAGGGGCCTGTTCCCCTCCATGACATAGACCATTTGCTTGGAGAGTGAGACCTTCACCACGACCTTGGAGGAATCCTTGGGCTTGTAGGCGGGTTGATCATAGGTGGATCGTTGAATTAGTTGGGCGCAGCCTCCGAGGAAAAGGGTCGGGAGTAGTAGGATGGGAAGAAATTGCTTCATCCCATTATGAAAACCCGAAAAGGGAAGTGTGTCAAATCGAGGACTCCTTGGAATGGGGTGATTGCTCCCCCCTAATGAATCGCAGGGCATCGTTCTTTTGACGTTTTCCGAATGAAGGCCTAAGGTAATCCAACAGATTGATGATCAAGACAGATGATTTTAATTACGCGATGGAGAACACCCGCGTGGTGGTGGCTCCCAGCACGGCGATCGAGACCTATGGACAGACCAGTTTTCGATTCCGACTCGTGACCGAACCGATGGACGAAGTCGGAACGGTTCGTCTCCGTCAGGGGATGATCCATGCAGAGCGGCCCAGAATTCTAGCGCCGCACTATGTCAGCAAGCTATTCCTGGAGGGATTCGGCGAAAGGGCGCGCGACTTCGCCGGATGGATGGAGGAACAGAAGGATCTCCATTTTCTTCGCTACGGGTTTTCCCTCCGCAAGACGGACTACTCAGAGAGCATCCTCCGAGAATCTAAGGATGACCTGATTGACAGACTGACGCAGCAGCTCCGGAGCGATGACGACCCCATGGATACCCTCATTGAGGGTGTCGACGAGGGATGGGAGGTCTGCCTGATGAAATTCACCATGGACCTCATCCAACGTTCCGCCGGCAGCAACCTTGCGGAATGGAAACGGCGCGGCCTGCTCTAACGGAATCACCAATCTCATGCGAACCTTCAAAACCCTAACCCTTCTTCTTCTCGGCTTACTGATTTTCGGCTCAGCCGGCTATTTTGGCTACCAACTCTTTATCAAGCCGGGGCGCTTGGAGAAGAAAGAGAAGGCCGCAGCCATCGCAGCAACACCAACGCCCACTCCGGATCCGGGAGCCCATGAACTTCAGCATCTGAAATCGCTCCGGACAAGCGGTGATAGCGTCGGAGCCCGTGACGGGTTGAAAGCGTGGATCGACTCCCATCCCGAGTCTCCACTTCTGAAGGAAGCACGTCAGGAGTTAGGCTCTGCAAATTTGAGCCTGCTGTTCCAGCCATCCGGGAATACCGAGGTCATCACCTACACGGTTGTCAAAGGAGATTCGCTCGCCAAAATCGCCTCCAAGCAGAAGTCGAATGCCGAATTAATCCAGAAGGCTAACAGCCTGTCCGGTATCAACCTCCAGATCGGCCAGCAACTCGTCATCCCCTCACTGAAGTCATCCTTGGAACTTGACCGCAAAGCCAAGAACCTGACTCTTCTCGATAATGGGATCTTCGTGAAGGAATACTCCCTGCTCTCCTCGCCTCAAGCACCCATGAAGACCGTGCCTGCTGTGAACACCAAGATCCTCGAAAAGATTGCCAACGCAGAAAACAAAAGAGTCGCTTTCGGAGACAAGGCATACGCCCAAAGTGAGCGGATCATTCTTCTGGCAGGGAATTCCTCCATTGTCGGTTTTGATATCCCGGCACAGAGCCCCCAATCGACTACTCCTAGCGCTCAGACTGGGACCAATACCTCCCCCTCTCCGGCACCATCTTCTCTTCCTCTTCCAGGTGGCTATGTGCTCTCCAAAGAGGATCTCCTTGAGATTTTTCCGCTCGTCTCACGGAACACTCCGGTCATCATCCATTGAACCTTTTTTCACAGACGCCAACTCCTTCCCTACATGAATGTACAACCCCTCGATTTTGAACTTCCGATTGCCGATCTCGAACGCCGTGTGGCCGATCTCGCTGAGAAGCGTAGCTCCGAGGATCCCCTCCTGGTCGCCGCCCGCGAGGATCTCGAGAAGGAACGCAAGGCCCTCTACGGCAACCTCACTCCCTGGCAGCGAGTCCAGATCGCCCGCCACGCCACACGCCCTTATTTCTTGGATTATGTCGCTGCCTGCGTGACCGACTTCGTGGAACTCCACGGAGATCGCTTCTTTGGTGATGACAAGGCGATGCCCGCCGGCATTGGCCGTATCGGAGGCCACCGCTGCGTGATCATCGGCCAGCAAAAGGGTCGTGATGTGAAGGAGAATGTCCTCCGCAATTTCGGCAGCCCCCATCCGGAGGGCTACCGCAAGGCCCTTCGCCTCATGAGGATGGCGGAGAAGTTCTCACTGCCCGTTGTCTGTTTTATCGACACGCCGGGCGCCTACCCAGGGGTCGGTGCAGAGGAGAGGCATATTGCGGAGGCTATCGCCGTGAATCTTCGGGAGATGATGTCCTTGAAGACACAGATCATCTCACTCGTGATTGGCGAGGGTGGCAGCGGTGGGGCTCTCGGTATCGGCGTGGCGGACCGGGTCCTCATGCTGGAGAACTCCTACTACTCGGTCATCTCCCCGGAGGGATGCGCGGCCATCCTCTGGAAGCATCGCAAGCACGCTCCGGAGGCCGCAGCGGCTCTAAAACTCACTGCCGATGATCTTCAGGAGTTCGGTTTGGTCGATGGGGTTCTCCCGGAACCTTTGGGAGGAGCGCATCGCGACCCTTCGCTCATCTACGCGACAGTCACCGAGACGATTTCGGCCGCTATCACGGCACTGAAGGAGATCCCAATGAAAAAGCTGCTGGAACAACGCTACGACAAGTTCCGCGGCATGGGCGTCTTTTCAGAGTAGCTCTTTTTACGGCCCTTTCCCCCAGCCTCTTCAGTGATACCCACAGAGGGGTGGATCACCAGCGTGACCTCCCCGCGTGGGGGATTTTCAGTATAGTGGGCAGCAAGTTCCGCCGGCGTGCCATGACGGTATTCCTCATGGATTTTGGTGAGTTCTCTGGAGACACAGAGACGGCTTTCCGGAGATAGGAGAACAAGATCCGTAAGGCAGGCAACCAAGCGATAGGGTGATTCAAAATAGATTCCCGTCATCCCGAGTCCGATGGCACGGCGGAGCTCCGATCGCCTTCCCGAACCCGACGAGGGAAGGAAGCCTCCGAAATGAAACGGGACAGGGGGGAGACCACTTCCGACAAGCGCCGTGGTGACCGCGCTAGGACCGGGAAGAACGGTGTATTCGACTTTTTCCTTGATGCATTCCCTGACAAGGCGAAATCCCGGATCACTCACCGAGGGGGTCCCCGCATCGGTCACCAGACACAGTTTCTCGCCTCTTCTGAGACGTGCTATCAATTCAGGAAGGCGTCTTTCCTCATTATGCTCATGGAAACTAATGAGGGGCTTGCGAATCTCCAGATGAGCCAGTAGCTGGGTCGTCCGGCGCGTATCCTCGGCGATGACCCCATCACAGCACCGCAAGGCCTCGATCGCCCTCAATGTGAGATCACCGAGATTACCAATCGGCGTGGCGACTAGCGTCAGGGGATGCAACTCCGATTCTTTCCCCAACTCTGAATTTTCAGGTTTCAAGTTTCAGCTTTTCAGCTTTTTCACGTTACCATCCCTCGGAAACCTTGCTCACCAGACCCACGGCCATACGCTGGGCAGCAATCGGGTAATTCATGTTCTGAGTGGTGACGAGGTCTGAGTTGACAAGATCGGACTCGGTGAAGAAGGGAGTAACCCCTGTGGCGGTGCCCTTCATCAACTCAGCCCCGGAAACACGGTCGATCACCCGATAGGAGACCCTCAGCGTCAGTTCAAACTCGGAGGTTTGAAGCACATTGCTTGAGAAGACGCGCATCGGTTGCTTCTCCACACTCACAATCGTACCCTCGACGATGGCGTCCGCTCTGTCCGCAGACTCGACCCGATAAGTTCCATCCTTCTGGAACTGCTTCACGACGGCATCAGCCGTCTGCGCTTCGAGTCTGGGCATGAGTGTTGAGTTCTTAAAGGTGTTCACCGCAAGTGTCGAGACGCGGCGCATCGGCGTCGGCTTGATCTCTCCCAGATGATAACCGCAACCGCCAAGAGCCAGAAAAAGCGGAAAAAGAAGTAGGATTCTGAGCTTCGTCATCATGGCGTGAGAGGGGTTTTCTGAGCGGGTGTCTGAACCGGAGGCTCCTGCAGGGGAATGGGCTGTGTATCGCGTAGGTCTCCCTTCATCTTTGGTTGAGGCAGAGGAGCCTCCTCCGGAATGACATCCTTTTTCGGCGGCCCGTCATAATTCGCAAGGGCCGTGGACTCGACCTGTGCCTGAAGACGACGGCGCTCGGCAAGACGCTCCCCGTTCTCCGGACGCTCCTGTCCCACGCGCAGCGAATCCTCACCATAAAGAGCCTTCAGCTCATCCAGACGAGTCTTTGCCGCAGTCGCCTCCTCGCTCTGAGGGAAGCGACGGAGGACATCGTTGTAATAGATCGAGGAGGCCTTGAAATCCTTGTTGAAGTCATAGAAGCGCGCGACTCGCAACGTATCGGCCGATTCCTTGGAGAACATCGTCTTCATGTTCTGGCCGGCCTGCTGGACCTTCTCACTATTGGGATACTGCAGCAGGAAATCCTGATAATTATTCTGAGCCTGCTTGAGAGCGGAAAGATCCTGTGACTTTCCCGTCATCCCGAGTTGCTGGTAGACATAGCCGACCTGGTAGGCGGCCGAATCACAGGCGGCACTGTTGGGGTACTTATCGAGCACCTTCTGGTAGGCGGCGATCGCCTCCTGAGCTTTACCCTGCTTTTGAAGCGCAAGGCCGAGATTGAACTGAGTGATGGCGGCGTGCTTGCTGTAGGGCGAGACCTTGAGGATCGCCTTGTACATTTCCTCGGCTTTCTCCATGGAGGGAACCATGGGGATCCCGAGAAACTTCACCTTCATTCCCTTCAGGAATTCATTCGCGATGTTGATCTGGTCGGCGACCGACTCTTCGAAGTTCGGTGTCTGCGGATATTTTTGGAGAAGGGTCTGGTATTCCTTGAAAGCAGCTTCGAAGTTCCCCTTCTTATTGAGCTGCTTGGCCAGTTTGAACTGGGCCTCGGGAGCCTCCTTGCTCTTGGGATAGGTCTTGGCAATGAACCGGTAGGAGGTGATCGCCTTCTCCGTTTCATTGGAGGAAACCAGCGCATCGGCAGCGGCAAGATGATCGGCAGCCGTTCCGAAGGAAATCAGCGTGTTGGTGATGGCCTCTGACTTGATAAGGCCCTCGGATTCGGCATGGAGGGAAGAAGAGATGCCTGCAAGAAGAACAATCACCGGCAGACATTTCAAGAGCCCTTGCCTAAATGAAAAAATACATCCTGTTGTTGTCATCCGAGTCTGAAACGCTAGGGAAAGAGACCCTCCATCGTCAAGAAAGCGCTCAACATAGAGACAGCCGCCAGCGCAGTTGGTTGACCAGGAGGCGCGCGGGAGAGGAAGCAAGAGCCCAAGACCTCAAAAGAACACTAATGCAGAGCCCCTGCCTGCTCGCTCTACCACTCCGAGTGTCAACCTCAGATGAGCCTTTGCTATTTCCGCTGAGTTGAAATAGCCCTTCTCTCACCATGGTCGAAACTTTTTCACGAGCTCGCTCGCATCAGGGGGCTACCTACTATATAGCCTATCGCCATCCCTCGACAATGCCCTCCCGACAACCAAGGGATCTCTGAGTTCCGGATTCCTTGACTGATCGCTTAGCTACTTTTGCGCGGGGAAGACTATGGCCTCCTCCACTTTGGGTCCTTTTGGGTTCACAATCCTCCAATTGCGAGCGTTAAGGGGATCCTTCGGCTCGACCTTAACAAACTCAGGGAACGGCAGGCCACTCTTGACCTGAAAGATGGGGCGCTGTATACCCATTACGGGATCGGGCGGATAGGTTTTAGCCGGGGTTTTTTGCACGATCTGTAAAAACTGACGGTATTCGCCACGGGCAGCTTTAAACATCACCAGGAGATCGATGGAATAGGTGCGACCGGCAGTAACCTTGATGGGCAGGATTGTTTGCCCGACGGAGATGAGATTTTTTACATTTTGAGTTGGTGCATTAATGAAGATATTCTTCTCATCAAAACGCATTGCATAAAAATAGTTACCACCTCCGGTCTGTACAAACACGAACTCACCATCCCTGGGTGCGGTGACCTTTCCGGTGTAATGAACGATGAAGAAGCCGGGCTTGACGCTGGTGTCGGCACCGAATGCCTTGAGAACCTCGGTTTGTGTCAATGCTTGAGGTATCCAAAACTGGTAAGCCGTGATGGTGTCCTTGGCCTTGTAATACTTCTTCTCAAGCAGCTTCGGATCCCATTTTGACTCCATGAAGGCGATGACGTCTCTGATGATCTTATAATCACAGAGCGCCTCGGCGGTAGCCCCTTTGTCAAAGTCCTCACCGATATCGGTTTTGGTACCATTGGGTGTCTGCTTGAGATCGTAGAGATTGACCTTGAGACCGGGGACGTTGACGGCTCCCTTATAACCGAAAGCGGTGAGTCCTCCGCCAGGCATCGAGGCGCCGCCGCCCGCGGCACCCCCAGCGGGGGCCCCCACTCCAAGGCTCCCGCTTCCCAGACCGCTCATGACGGAGGCCATCACATCGGGACCGGAGCTGGAGCTCATCTCCATGGCGGGGAGTGCTATGGAGGCATTGGCCGCCGTGGAAGTGATGCGCTTGGAAACACTCGGGGCGCTGGCCGTGGCCTTGGAGAGCTTGACCTTGTGCTCGACGGTCTTGGGACCGGCCGAACTCGGCGGAGGCGCGGTGAACTTGAGCTTCTCCTTCCGCCCCGCCACGACCTGGACAACCAAGACGGTCGCTCCGCCAATCAGCAGGACGTGCACGAGGAGACTGAGGACAAAGAAGCTTCCGCTCCAGGCCATCCAGCGCTGCCAGAGGTTACGCTTCAGGGGATGAGGCTCGGAGGGGGCGACGTGGAGATCCACAGCGGAGGCAGGGTGGACAGAGTGGTGGGTGGTTTCAGGGACTTCGGGCACGACATGCTCCGCCGTCGCTGCATCCTCGGCCGCAGGAACGGGTTCGGAGGCGGATGTGGAATGGTCGGGTGTGGCGGACATGGGGAATTATAAGGCTGTAAGGCTGAAACCTGAGGGAGGAGGGTAAGAAAGTGAAAGGGTGAAGGGAATCGAGAATAGGTCAGAGGTCTAAGGTTCTTGATTTTGCCTATGAACTCACTCCTCGTTGACATTGAAGGTCACATTGGTGATCTTGGCCGCCGCGAGGGCATTGAGGACGTCGATGGTGCGGCTGTACTTGGCGTGCGCATCACTGTTGATGGTGACGACCGCGGGTTGCTTGGCGTTATCGGCGTTTTCCTTCAGACGCATCAGCGTGGCGCGCAACTGCGGGAGATCAGCGCTGGTCGGTGTGTCGAAGGGTTCATCATTGAGGGAGACTTCCCCCTCGTCAGTGATGCCGATGATGGTCTCGTCATTGAACTCGGTTGCAGGGGAGTTCTCTGCACTGCCGGGAAGCCGGGTGGTGAGTTCATTCTCCACCTTCACCGCCCCCGCCATGACCATAAAGAAGAGCATGATGACGAAGACGACATCCACCATCGGCGCGATCTGGAAGCCCATGGTCCCGTCATCTTCGTTCACAAAGGGCTTCATAGGTGGCGGAGCTTTTGATCGAACTGAGTTTTCTCAGTCATGATTGACCGAGGAGAAGGAGATGTCGGAGATCCCGGCCTCGGCGGCCGAGTTCATGGCCTGGGAAACAAAAAGAGCCGGAACATCGCGGTCACCTCGGATGACAAGGCGAAACTCCGGGTTCTGGCCCGGCTTGGAGGCCGCCATCTGCTCACCCAGAAGTTTGGCCGCCTTAAGAGGTTCCACGAACTCAGATGCCCTTGAGTAGATGTGGTCCTGGAAGTTGAAACTAGCCCGACTGGTCGCAGGATCCCAACGGACATTCACCACGGCCTCGGAACGGGAATCGTCCTTTTTGGCGGCCTCGGGAGCAAGGGGGAGCTTGATGGTCTTGTCGATGTTGAGAACCTGGGCGGAGGTGATGACCATGAAGAAGATCAGGATGACCAGCAGGACATCCACCATCGGCGCGATCTGGAAATCGGGCTCTCCCTTTTCTAGTCCTCCTCCTCCTCCTGCCATGGCGTGATGAGGGCGGGGAGGTTAGGCCGCGGCGGGCTCCTCTGCTGGCGGCTCTTCTGCTGCTGGCTCCTCGTAGACAATCCAGTTGGGAACGTTCGCGTAGATCTCCTCACCGCTTATGTGAACGCCGGCAAGGACATCATAGGGCATCTTGCGGAAGAGTTGGTTGATCACATCCTGGATGTGATGCATCGCCGAGGTGGAGCGGCTTCGTAGGAAGTAAAACATGCCGAAGGCAGGAATCGCGATGACGAGACCGCTCGCCGTGGCGACCAGCACCTCGCCAATGGCACCCGAGAGGCTGGAAGGGTCGCCGATGCCGGAACTCCCCAAGGTGCTGAAGGCCTTGATCATACCAGTGACGGTTCCAAGCAATCCTATCATCGGAGTGACAACACCGATGACGGAGAGGTAGTTAATCTGTGTGCCGAAGGAGGCGCTCTCCTTGTGCATTTCCGAAACCATTCCCTCCTCAACCATCGTCTTTCCATCCCCAAGCAGCGAGATACCGACGCGGAGAACATTCGTCAGGGGAGACTTGTTGTCGCGGCAGAAGGTGTAGGCTCCGACGTAGTCTCCGGCCTGAAAGAGACGCTTTACCTCGGCTTCAAACGCCGGAGGAGCAGTCTTCTTGATGGATGTGCGCATGACGCCGTCCGTGGCAAGATAGACGGTGAGGATCGACATGATGCCGATCGGGAACATGACCCATCCCCCCTCAACAAGGGTCTCAAGCAGGGTCTTGGAATGCGCGGCCTTGGGGTCTTTCTTTCCGGTTTCTTCAGCCATGACGGCAGCTGAACCGATGAAGAGAAATCCGATAAGGAGGCTGGTGCTGAGGAGGCGACGTGGGGAGTTCATTTGCTATCTGATGAAATGTATTCAACTAAGGGCTTCTTTCAACTTGAAAACTAACCAGGAGAGAAAAAGAGAAAGCCGCTGCAGCTCCCGACTAGGGCTTGGGTAGCGCCTCGATCATTTTCTTGGCATCGGAGGCCTGCGGGGAGGCAGGATAGTTATCGACGATTTCGGTCAGGGTACGCGCGGCCCTCTTGGCGTCCTTGAGTCCCTCGTAGGCTTTGACGGCGCCGAGCAGTGCCGCCGGTTGGAGCATGGCTGGTGAGGGATAGAAGACTTTGATGGTGAGGAATGCCCTGATGGCGGCCGCGAAATCCTTCTTATCAAGGAGGGCACGTCCGAGGGCCAGTTGGGCCAGGGAGGATCCGGCATCACCTCCAATGGAGGGCAGCGCCTTGGCACCGACGACGACCGCCGCGGTGTCACCGGAGGCCAGTGGTCCGAAGAGTGCGCCCCCGCGCGCGAGAGATTCGGAGGCAGGATTGTTAATCACACCGATCTCGCGGGCGAGCGCGGCCGCGTCGGCATCCTTTGCGGAGGCGGCCAGAGCAAAGAGGCGGAGTCGCGCCATCTGCGGCCACCAGGAACCGGGAACTTCCTTGAGATCTCCCTGCTTAGCGACATAGCTCTCGGTCAGTACTAGAACTTCGGGGGCGTTTCCAGATGAGGCGGCATCGGAGGCCTTGGCAAGCTCGGGTGGCTCGACGAAGGAGACCTTGGCAATCCTGGCAATGGGCAATCCCATCTCCATCGATCCCCCTCCCGGCATGACGATCTGGATCATGATGTTGGATCCTGCCTTCCGAAGGGTGGTGTTGGCGTAGACCTGACCATCGGTCGTGGTGACATTCTCGGCCCGCAGGTCGCATGCGGTCCCGAGGAAGAGAAGGAAGAGAACTGTGAGTCTCCGGGAAAGCATGCGGCGGCGCGGCGGTGTCGTGGGGGTCATCATGGCGTGGCGGGGGCTGGGGAGGCGGCCGGTGCGGCGGACTCGGCCGAAGGTGGCGCGGCGGGAAGTCCTTCGAGTTTTTTGCGGGCCTCCTCGGCGCGCGGAATCTGGGCCAGGCGCGGTTTGGAGAGCATTTCCCGGAGATGGGCGGCGGCCTTGGCGGGCTCGCCCAGCTTGATGAAGCCATCGGCTGACTTGAGGTAGGCGGAAACCACCACGTCGGGATAACGCTGATAGGCAACGAAGACACGCTGGTAATACTGGATGGCGGCGGCGGTGTTACCCCTCTTCTCCTCCAACTCGCCGAGCGAGAGAAGCGCACGAGCCGTGATCTCTCCCCTCCACTCCTTGTTGCCGGCAACTAACTCAAAGGTCTTTTTCGCTTCGTCATATTTCCCCAAACCGAACTGTGCCTTCCCCTTCCCGTAAGTTACCTGGGCGAGCTTGGCTTCGGCGTTCGCCTTCTCAACGGCGTCGTCAAACCATCGGAGCGCATCGGAGGGTTGATTTCGCGCCAAAGAGACCTCACCCATGCCGCAGTAGGCGTATTCGAGCAGGTCGCTCTTGGGGAAAGAGGTCATGAGTTCCCTGTAAAAGGCCTCGGACTTGTCGAGCTCGCCCTTGTCCAGTGCGATTTCTCCGCACTGCGCCAGGAGCATGGCGCTGAGCTGGTCGGCTGGAAACTCGCGGTAGATGGTGGCCATAAGCTCCTTCTGCCTCTCCTGGCGCTTGGTGAAGCCGGCAAGTTCTGCCTGGGCGTAACGGAGGCGAGCCTTGGCAAGTGAGTTGGTCCCGACAGCGGCCACGTTGGTCTCATTGAGATACTTGGCAAAGTCGGCATCGGAGTCGTAAGGAGGCGTCGGAGCGGGAGTGGGGCGGGGAGCCTCGGGCTGGCCTGCCACGGGCTCGTTGGTGGCGGAGGCTGAAGAAGCCGCCACGACAGGTGAGGGCGAGCCGGATTCCCTGGCCATGAGCGGCGGACGGATGCGCTTGGAGCAGGTCTGGGCCAGTTGGGACAGGAGTTGCTCGACGGCGTCCTTCCTGCGGTCGTTGATGGTCTTGAGGATGGTCTCGGCGAGGTATTGCTTGGCCTCTTCAGCTTTGCCATCCTTGATCTTGGCCTTGGAGACCCAGTAGACGGCGGCCGTGGCCGCGGGATGATCCGGGTGGCGCGAGGCAAAGACGCTGAACATGTCGGCGATCTCGTCCCAGCGGTTGAGCTTCTGGTACTGCTTGTTGGCCTCGAAGAGGGAGTATTTGAGAACTTCCTCGGACTCACCCAACTCGACGGACTTCCGGTAAGCAGCCGCGGATTCCGCCGCCATCTCCTTGGCCGCATAGGCGTCCCCTTGGAGCGCCATGACCTCGGCCTGCATGGGTTCGCCTCCGTGCTTCCCTCTCCATTCGTCGCAGCGCTTGATGACCTCGTCGTATTTCTCGGCGGCGTTGTAGCAGAGGGCGATGCGGTACTCGGAATCCCCGGCGAACTGGGCCTGGGGGTTCTTTTTGACGAAGGCCTGGAATCCCTCGAGGGCCTTGGTGTACCCCTCCTGACCGCCGATCATGAAGTAAGAAAGCGGAAGGCGGTATTCGGCCTCCTCGGCAAACCTGCCGGTGGGGTATTTGGCGAGGTATTTTTTGTAACTCTCGATGGCCTGTTTGTATTTGTCCCTTTTCTCAGGATCGGCAGCCTGGGCGAACTGGGTGTTGCCCATCAGGAACTGCATGTCGCCGGCCAGAGGCGAACTGGCCGCGTTGTTGAGGGCGGTGGAGAAAACCGTCTCCGCCTTGGCAAAGTCCCCGGCTTCCAGAGCAACGGCCCCCTTCAGGAATCCCGCTTGGGGGGCGTATTTTCCAGAGGGGTATTCCCCCAAGTAGCGGTCGAGGGCAGGGACTGCGTCATCGGGCCTGACGAGCGAGCAGTATGCGGCGGCAATACTGAAGAGGGCATCCTCACGAATCTTGGGATCTTTTCCCCCGAGGAGATTCTCCCAGATGAGGATGGTCTCCCATTTGAGGTCGAGTTCGTCGTAGGCCTTGGCCTGACGCAACCTGATCGCCGAGGTGATATCGGGGAGCTTGGCATACTGATCCAGCGACTTCTTGAGATCCTCCATGTCCTTGGCGATGCGGGCGTTGGCGGCGTTGACCTCCATGAAGGCCTTGGGGTTGGTCTGGAGGCTGGCCTTGTTATCAGCGATCGTCTTCTCCATCGCAGCGATCCGGTCTCTCTGAAGGGAGGACACAACGTCCGCGGGCCGCACGATGGCGTACATCCGCAGAGCTTTCTGGCGTTCCCCCTTGGCAAGAAGACCATCCCCGATCCTCACGGCCAGCATGTCGAGCTGGAGAGGATTGTCGACGATGTTACTGGCCGCCTGTAACCGGTCGAGCAGCTTGAGCGCGTCGTCCAGGTTCCCCCTCTTGGCCTCGATCTCGGTCAGCGCCATGGCCGCCTGCACGGACTGGTCATCCTTGATGCCTCCGGCGAGCAGCCCTTTGAGCACCTTGACAGCGTCGTCCGTTTTCCCTGTCTCCATAAGCAGTGAGACTTGGGCGAATCTGGCACGGTCGCCTAGATCACCACCGCACTCGGCGGCCTGCGCAAGGGACTTGGCTGCCTCCTCCTTGCGGCCTGATTGTGTCTGGATCTGGGAAAGCGAGATGAGCGCCTTGCTCTTCTGCTTGCCGTTGGGAAACTCGGTGGCCACCCGCTTGAAATACTCCTCGGCCTTGGGAAGGTTCTTCTGGTTGTAGTAGGTCGCCGCCAGGGTGAAGAGCACCAGTTCGAGATTCTCCCCCTGGGGTCCCATGGCGAGCACGGCCTCGAACTTCTTGGCGGCCCCTGCAAAATCACCCGCCTGGAAGGCGGTGCCACCCTGATTAAAAATTTCCTCAGGGCCTCCACTTGGCGCGGGATCGGCCGCAAGCAGCGGTGACATTGACTGGGTCAACAATGCCAAAGCTACCACGGCACTACGTAGCGCACCTGCAGGCATGGACGGGGACTTCTTGTTAACAGGAAAGATGCTCTGTTCGGATCCAGTCATGATCAAGGGGAATAACTGTGAGAATACAGATTCCAAAAAAAAAGACATTACTTAAAAAGTCCCTCTCACAAGAACTCATGATTGGATTGACAGGTTCCAGAACCTCCGGACATACAAAAAGAAACACCTGGCAGTTGCCCGGCGTTTCACTTGAGAAGTCCGATACGAGGAATCAGGCCTTCTTCTCTGATGAGAGACCGAGACCGAGCCAACCGACGCCAGCGAAGATGAGCTCAATACCAAGGAAAAGACCAAGCATGTAAAGTCCCGTGCCGGGCCACTGGGAGATGATTAGTCCACCGAGGATGATGGAGATGACGGCACTGAAGAGAACCCAGGAGGCACCCTTGTGGTGGCGCATCTTGAAGGCAAAGAAAATACGGAAGATACCACCGATAAGGATGGCCCAACCAAGGAAGAGGGTGAAGGCGATAGCGGCCTTGAACGGATGGGCGATGAAGACATAACCGGCTACTCCGTAGGCAACAGAGACAAGAGCAAACCAGAAATGGGATTTCCAATCCCCGATCGTGAAGACCTTGATCAGATGGAAGGCGCAACCAAACATCAGGATGAATCCGATGAAGGTGGCCACGGCCGCCGTGGAAACGAGCTGATCACCCAGGGCAAAGAAGCCGAGTAGGATCATGGCGATACCGCCGGCGATCGCCCAACCGCGGGAGAGCTGAGGAACGGGAAACTGCGGGATGGGTGAAGTGTTATCCATAGAGATCCTTGTTATGCGCATCCCCTCACCTACTGGCAAGGAGTAATTCGGTGTGAGATTTTAGGAGAGACAAGCCCTTCAACCCTTCAACCCTTCAACCTTCTTCTTCTCAAACCAGGAGAAGCAAACGGGGATGACAAAGATCGCTATGAAGGTAGAAGCCAGCATTCCGCCGACCACGGTTGATCCAAGAACCCTGCGTGAGACCGCACCCGATCCCGTGGCGATTGCAAGGGGGACGCACCCGAGGATGAAGGCAAAGGCGGTCATCAGGATGGGACGGAGACGGAGCTTCGCGGCATCGAGCGCCGCATCCATGACGGGACGTCCCTTTTCCACCTCCTCCTTGGCAAATTCCACGATCAGGATGGCGTTCTTGGCCGCTAGGCCGATGAGCATGATGAGTCCGATTTGGGCGTAGACGTCGTTGTCCATCTTGCGGACAAAGAGCATCGCCACCGCACCGAAGACAGCGATCGGCGTGCAGAAGAGCACGCTCATCGGGAGCGACCAACTCTCGTACTGTGCCGCCAGAATTAGGAAGACAAAGAGGAGGGAGAGGGCGAAGATGGCTCCCGGAGGAATCCCCTCTGCCGCCTGCTTCTCCTCGAAGGACATCCCGAAGTAGTCGAAGCCCATACCGGGGGGCATTGTCGTCTTGAAGGTCTCCTCGAGCGCCTTCATCACCTGGCCGGTGCTCACGCCGGGGGCGCCGTTGATGTTGATCTGGGCGCAATCGAACATGTTGAAGCGCATCACGAATTCGGGACCAGTGATCTGCTTCACCTGCAGGAGGCTTGAGAGCGGCACCGGATCGCCGTTCTTGTTGCGCACGTAGAAGAGGGATGCACCCTTCGGATCGGTGCGGGCCGCCCCCTCCGCCTGGATGTAGCAGTAGTACTGCAGGTTGAATCGGTTGAAGTAATTGACCGGGATTCCTCCCAGGAAGGCCTGGAGTGTGGAGTACGCCTCGTGGAGGTCGACACCGAGCATCAGGCACATGGCCGGATCAATTGTCATCGAGATCTGCGGCACGGAGGGGAGGTATGTCGTCGTAACCGAGCCGACCTCCGGACGCTTCTTGATCGCCGCCATGAACTTGGCCGTATTGGTCGGCAGGAAGTTCGGGTCGGTGCCGAGACGGTCCTCGAGGATGAAGGTCGTGCCGCCAGATGTTCCGATGCCGGGGATGGCCGGCGGCGGGAAGGCGAAGTTGATCGCTCCGGGAATGGGGGCGATCTTCTGGTTGATGGTCCGCAGGAGACCGAAGGCATCCTCACCCGGCTTGGTGCGCTCTTCCCAAGGCTTGAGCGTGATGAAGTAGAAGGCGCTGTAGGTGTTCTGGACGCCGGAGAGGAGATTGAAGCCGACGATGGTCGTCACGTGCTCAACACCCGGGATCTTACTGACGATGTCGGCAACCTGCTTGGAAACAGCGTCTGTCCTCTGCTGGGAGGAGGCGTTAGGGAGCTGGGAGAAGGCGTAGAGGTAGCCGTTGTCCTCTTCCGGCACGAAGGAACCCGGGAGCTTTGATCCAAAGAATCCCGAGAGGGCGACCATGCCCGCGAGCAGGATTCCTGTCACAAAGGTCTTGCGCAGGAGGAAGCGGCAGGTGCCGAGGTATTTGTTCCGCCCTGCGTCGAAGATCCGGTTGAACCCACGGTAGAATGCTCCAAGGGGTCCCCCCACCTCCTTGCGCGGACGCAGGAGCATGGCCCCTAGGGCGGGGCTGAGACTCAGGGCGTTGAAAGTCGAGATGATGACAGAGATCGAGATCGTCAGGGCGAACTGCTGGTAGAGTCCGCCGGTGATGCCGGGCAGGAAGACCGTCGGGATGAAGACAGCGGAGAGGATGAGGGCCGTGGCCACGAGCGGGCCGGTCACCTGCTCCATCGCCTTGGCGGCGGCTTCCTTGGGCGGGAGGCCCTCCTCGATGTGGTGCTCGATCGCCTCGACCACGACGATGGCGTCGTCGACGACCAGACCGATCGCCAGCACGAGACCGAAGAGGGAGAGCGTGTTCAGCGAGAAACCGAAGAGAGGGAAGAGGGCAAAGGTGCCCACCAGCGAGACAGGCACGGCGAGGGCGGGGATCAGGGTCGCGCGCCAGTTCTGAAGGAAGACAAAGACCACGATCAGCACGAGGATCATCGCCTCGACGAGCGTCTTCTTGATGTCGTCCATGCTTGCCGTCACGGCCAGCGTGGTGTCGAGGGCCGTCTTCATCTTCAGTCCGGCCGGGAAGGTCGGGACGTAGGAGTTCATCAGCTTGCGGGCCATCTCGGCGACCTGGAGCGCATTGCTGCCGGGGAGCTGGTAGACCGCGACGATCGCGGCGGGGTGACCATTGAAGCGGCCGGCAAGGTTGTAGGTCTGGGCACCGAGCTCGACGCGGGCGACGTCCTTCACCTTAACGACCGATCCATTCTTGTCAGCGCGGATGACAATGTTGGCGAATTCCTCCTCGGTGATGAGGCGGCCCGGCGCACGGACGGTGAAGGTCATCTGCTGGCCGGGAGGAACCGGCTCCGCCCCGGTCTGTCCGGAGGGATTGACCGTGTTCTGCTGGTTGACCGCGTCGTAGACCTCCTGGGTCGTGATGTTGAAGTTGGCGAGCTTGGCCGGATCAAGCCAGAGGCGCATCGCGTAGGTCCCCGCTCCGAAGACCGTGACGCTCGCGATGCCCGTGAGACGGGTGAGCGGATTGACGATGTTGACGTAGGCGTAGTTGGCCAGGAAGACCGAGTCGTAGCGATCGTCGTCGGTATAGAGGGCGAAGCAAATCAGGGGAGAGGGAGACGTCTTGATGACGTTGATGCCCTGCTTGACCACCTGCTGGGGAAGCTGGGACTGCGCCTGCGCCTGACGGATCTGGGTCAGGATCTGGTCGGTGGTAGGGACCGTGTTGTTGGCGAAGATGACGTTGAGCTGCGACTGCCCCGAACTGGAGTTCAGGGAGTACATGTACTGCATGTTGTCGACGCCGTTGACCTGCTGCTCGATCGGGGTCGCAACCGCCTGCTTCACCGTCACCGCGTCGGCGCCGGGATAGGTGGCGGCCACCTGGATCTGGGGCGGGACGATGTTCGGGAACTGGGAGACGGGAAGGCCCAGCAGACAGACCACACCGAGGATCACCGTGATGATCGCGATGACCATGGCCACAATGGGCCGGTTGATGAAGAATTTCGCCATGACGGGCTGGTGCTGGGTGCCGGGTAATGCGGGTTACTTCTTGGCTGCGGCTCCGGCGGAGGACTGGGGATTGGCAGAGGAGGCCGCCGGGATGGTTATGGAGGCACCCTGTTCTGGGACAGGTGGGGGGGTGGATGTGGTGGCGGCCGCAGGTAATGGCGTCACCGTGCAACCGTCGGTCACCTTCTGGATGCCCTGGACGACGATCTTTTCACCCTTGGAGACACCGGAGATGATCACGGCCTCCTCACGGGTCATGAAGCTGACGTTCACATTGCGGATCGACACCTTGTTGTCGGGACCCACCACGGCGAGTTGATGGAGGTTCTGAATCGTGATGACGGAGTCAAGCGGCACCACGAGGGCATCCTTCTGAACTCCCACGGTGGCCTGCACGCGTGCGAAGAGACCGGGTCGAAGGAGTGTGCCGGGATTCGGGAAATTCCCCTCCACGGTGATCGATCCGGTCTGGGTGCTGATCTGGTTGTTGACCGCACGGAAGGTTCCCTTCTGCGGGTAGAGGGTCCCGTCGGAGAGCACCATCTGCATGCCGGCCTCGCGGTCCTCCTTCCTCTGCTCGGCGGCAGTGGAGGGGTTCTTGAGGCTTCCGGCGATTAGGCTCAGGTAGTCGTCCTGCCCGACCTGAAACACCACCTTGATCGGATCAATCGCCACGATGGTTGTGAGTGGTTGCTGGGAGGTGGGGCCGACATAGGTGCCGACCTCGTAGTTGGCGAGTCCAGCCATGCCGTCGATCGGTGCCACGATCTTGGTGAAATCCAGGTTTACCTGGGCTGACTGCACCGCGGCCTGCTTTCCGGCCACCTGGGCGACCATCGCCTGGTAATTCTGCTGCTGGTTCTGGAACTCCTGAACGCTTATCACCTTGCCGGCAAGCAGGCTCTGGGCACGGACGAAATCCTGCTGGACCTTGGTCTCCTGGGCGATGGCGGTTGCGAGATCGGCCTTGGCGCGGTCGATATCGGCCTGGAACGGAGCCGGGTCGATCTGGAAGAGCGGTTCCCCCTGCTTCACGACGCTACCTTCCGTATAGTAGCGCTGAATGATATTGCCGGAGACGTTGGGCTTCACGAGCGAGGTGACCGTGCCCTGAAGGTTGCCGATCCACTCCTTATGATTCGGCATGTCTTTCTGGATCACCGTTCCGAACGTCACGGGAACCGGGGGCCGCGGACCAGCCTCAGGCGCCTCTTTTTTGCAAGAGGAGAGAACGGAGATAAGTGCAGCCATTACCACCGTGGTAACGGCAAAGCGTGAGAGAGAGATTTTCACGAAGAAGGGACTAACAGAGAAGCTCCCAATTGACTAGCTTGCTCATAAAGAGCAGGAAAACCCTTATCTGGAAAAGGTAAGCGCACCTATTGATCCGTTCTTCCGAAGATCCGGTCCGTAGCAGAGATTCGCCGTCAACCTCCCGTACTTGGCCCCAGGCACTGAAATCAATGGCTGGGAGGAATAACCCGATCCTCCATCGTTTATTTCAAAGGAGGTTACCGTGCCGTTTTCCACAAGCGCCGTGATCACGGCCGCTTTTGTCGGCCAGAGTTGACCGGTTCCCGGTTGATAACGGTAATAATCAGAAACTGAGTCCAGTTTTTCGTTGGTGATTCCGTACTTGCCCAGAGCAGACAACAGGACCGACTTGTTCTGCTGGGCACGCCCTTGATCGGGATAACTTCCCGGGGCCACCGGATGAACCCTGTTGAAGGCCTCGCGGAAAGTCTCCGGAGCCACCCCCAAACCTCCTGCCACCAAGACAACAGGTCTCCCGTGATCGCGCGGATCGGTTTCATGACCACCGGAAATCACAACGGGAACGCGGATTACATCTGTTGGCAGGGCCCGTGCCGGACACAGGGCGATCAGTGATGCAATGACGACGCCCAAGGAAGTCAGAAGGTTTTGATGATTCATGCGAGTACCACTGAAACATCGATTCTTATGCCTCGCAGCATTTCTCACAATCCTCGCTAGGAAGGAGGAACTGGTTTGGCAATGCCATCACCAAGAATCAAGTTGGACTTTTGGGCAAGAGTCATGACATCCAGAAGCAACTGATGCCGCGCTGCGGTCTCGTCTCGGCTATTGGTCACATTGAGGTATCCGTGGAGTTCCACCTCGATTCCCGATTTACCGATGCTCGTAACGCTGACTTCGAGCTTTCGCTCGGAAAACTCCTTGTCCTCGGCCATGCGGGCACGCACCGCGCTGGTGAATGCGTTGATGTTTTCCGGAGTACCTCCCCCTGTGATGAGCAACTGCATTCTGACCAAACGCTGACGGCGCGTGCCGAGGTTGTTGATGATTGAATCCGCGAGTTTGCCGTTTGGAACGACAACGAGGCTATCCTCTGCGGTACGCACCCTCGTCGAGCGGACGCCGACCTCCTCCACCGAGCCCTCGATCTTGTCAGTCTGAATCCAATCGCCCTTCTTGAATGGGCGGTCGATTAGGAGGATGCCTGCACCGAAGAGATTGGCGAGTGTGTCTCGGGAAGCCAGTGCGAAGGCGAGGCCGCTGATGCCGAGTCCCGCCAGCATCCCCCGTGCGGGAATCCCAAGAAACCAAGCAATCCCAAGAGCCCCGGCCACAATGATGCCTATCCGAAGGGCGGTCAGGACAAAAGAAAGCAGGATGTCGTCCACCCGGTTAGCCGTGCGCGAGGTTGTTTTGGCAAATAACGCACCAAGGACCCGATGGAGATGCCATGCAACAATGCAGGCTGCAATCGTCACGAGGGATCCCAAGAACGGCACTGTGTAAGCTCGCGTCCTCTCGGGTATTCCCAGGATTCCCGGAACCGGATTCAGGAGAACGACAGCAATCAGCAGCATCAGAGAGATGAGAAACACACGGGAAGAAGAGGATCCCTCCCCCTGAAGGCGCCTCATGGCGATGCACCCCAGCGATGCAAGCAACCAGGCTATCACGAGGCCTACCGATACCGCCAAGAGAGCGGCCAAAACCTGCCATAGCTCGAAGTAGCGCAATTTCCCCAGCAAAACAGGCGCGCGTTTTGCAACAAGCCCGCGAAGGATAAAATAAGGGCTTTGGAGTTTCCTCGGGGCCAGGGAGTAGGGGGACTCGGGGAGACTCTCCGTGGCAAAAAACAGATCGGGAATCTCTCGGACGGTTTTTGCAGTGAATCGCCATGGGGCATCTGAGGAATCACCGGTGGGCGCGATGACAATCCGGTTGCTGCCGAGCACAAAAAGGACACATGGCGTCCGGTTGGCGACATCGTCGGGGAGAGATTGCAGTTGAGAGAACCCGATGCGTTTAAGAACCATGTAAAGGCACTCCGCAGCATGGATGCCATCAGTTTTTCTGAGGAACTCAGGAAAATCGCTCAGGTCCATAGTGGAGAGGGCGAGAGCATATCCCTCGGGGCCTCCCATGGTAATTCCCTTCAGGAACGATTCCACCGTCTGGCGAGGAGTATGCAGAGGGCGGAGCGGGCCCTGCGGGGCCTTCCCTCCGGACATTGAGACGAACGAGGCTTCAATCTCCTTGGGCCCAGGCATTAGGAGACGCCAGTTCCCCTCACCATCCCTCCTCATATTCAGTGACAGTACGGTCTGCGAGCCCGCCTGACTGAGTTCCACAGCCAAAGAGCCGTCTGGCGGAGCATCCGGAATCGAGGAGAGACGGAAGGTTGCCAAATCCAGAAGCCGGAACAGCTCCTTGGCCTGACGGAGTTTTTCACCGCGGGTCATGGCCGCCTGGCCACTACCGAAATCAACAGCCCTCAAGGCAGCGCCCCATGCCTCGTCGTTACTGTTTTGGGCTTGATTCCCCACCCGGATAAAAAAAGCGAGCGCCTCCCTCGGAGAATTCAGGTTCTCCAAGGGAATATCATAGGTCGCCGCAAGACGCTCTCCGGTCCACCACTCGCCGCTCTCATTGCGTCCAATGAAGGTCCGGTTGTCCTTGCCAAGGTAGAGCGCGAATTTTCCGGAGAGATCACCCGCAATCCAGCGACCCTCGAGGTTCGACCCTCTGACCTTCGCCTCGATCCGTCCCTTGTTCTGGAGAGGATAGGAACCGGTCACCACCACTCCATCCTGCTTCAAGGTGATGGGGAATTCCTCCTCCTGCGTTTGCGTTTGCCAAGTCCCTGTCCAGGGCGTGTCACCGGAAGCCCAACCAACTGACACCAAAATCCACGGAATCAGAAAAAGCAGGCTCCTGAGGCGACCCGAAGCCATGAGGCGAAACGGAGATGAAAGTGTGGTGCAACCCATGATCATCGGGCGGGGATCGTCAGGACGGGTGCTCCTGTTGATGGCGCAGCCTGCAGCCTATAAAGCTCCATCAGAAGGGCAAAGGTGTCCTTCGAAGTGACGTCGGAATTACTTATGCTGTAGTAATGCCCAGCAAATCTCACCCAGACCGAGGCGTCATTAGGGGGCAAGAAGGAGGCATGGATCGTTATCTCGGGATTCCTCTCATTCGGCCTGATCCGTTTCCGATGGATCGACGGGGTCTCGGTACTCATGGCTGCATTGAACATCACGTCCAAAAGCGAGCGGAAGACGATCCTCTTCACGGGAGTCATCTGATTTTCGGCCCTGATCTCCGTTCCCTGCTCACCCGCAATGACATCAAGCTCATCCTTGTCTTGGGCGGCTTGCAGAGACTTCAACCAGGCCTGATACCTCGGATAACTCTTGGCATCGCCACGGTTAATCATTTTTTTTCCCTCTTCGGGGATGACCTTATCGACAAGAAGATTGCCCAGCTTTTCGATCTTCCAACCCGATTTTAAAAGTAGGCAAAAGGTATCTGGGGAGATCTCGGTGAGAAATTCCTGAACGTAATTCTTCCCGTCGATCGGCGTGTAGGTGATTGTCGGCTTCGCCGAGAAATTGTATTTCAGGTCTCCGTAACCGGTAGCCACATTGGCCGATTGGGCAACCAATCCGCTAAGACCGCTGAGACCGCTGATCCCTCCATCAGCGGTAGCCGTGCTCTCGTAGGAAGCGGTGAGCGAACCCGCCTGGAGGAACGAAGGCGACTCCCTATAGTGCAGGCGCACCAAGTTCATCAGCATCTGCTGGGACTGGTTGAACTGGATAATCGAGTTGTAGGTCGTGAAATCAGATTTGATCGCGTGACTCGCTACGGCGCAACCGCCGCAAATCATTGCGAGGGCCGCAAAAAGGATGCGCGGCAAACATTGTAAATTATTTGGATCTCGTTTCATGAAAAGCACCTATCATGAGGCACACTAGATTCAAAACCAGCCACAATGGAAGGAAAGGATCCATTCACGACTCATCCAAAAGTGCTCTCATCACTGCCAAGCATGCATAAAATGGGCAAATATTTAGGTGGTAATATTTTTAGGTTTCTCTGTTTGCCAATGCAGTCTTTTAAACTGGAAGTTTCCCATCCAAGCATGACTATTCCCTCTAACTCCCTACTGATTCCTAATGAAAAAAACGCTTCTCCTCTCCCTGAGCGCACTCCTCTTGTTGTCGACCAGCTCTCTTTATGCCGAGACAAGTGCACGCATTGATCCCAATGCCGTGGCCCATCTCAAGCGCATGAGCACCACCCTCTCCAAGGCCAAGGCCTTTACCTTCCGCTCGAACAGCATCCTCGAGGTTCCGTGCGTCACCGGTCAGTTCATCACGCTCCGCTCGCTCGGCAAGGTCGCCCTTGAGCGTCCGAACAGGATGAGCCTGATCCAAGGAGGGGATGCACCCGCCTTTGAGTTTTTCTACGATGGAAGCTCCGTCTCGGCCGTTGCCCCCAAGGCAAAGGTTTACTCGACCACCAAGGCACCGGCGACCATTGACGACATGCTCGTTGGCCTCCGTCAGCAGACCGGCATCGATCTGCACTTCTCCCCCCTGCTCGTAAGTGCCCCTGAAGCCCGTCTTACCAAGAACATCCAGAGCGCTGTCGTCGTGGGGCAAACCAAGGTCAACGGCATCCTGTGCGATCATCTCGCCTTCCGCGCACCCGGCGTGAACTGGGAACTCTGGATCTCCACCGGCAAGGTCGCACTCCCCTACAGACTCGCCGCCACCTTCACTGACAGGACCAACTTCCCCCGCAAGTTCATCGAGTTCTCCCACTGGAACCTTCACCCCTGGTTCTTAGGTGATGCCTTTACTTTCCACCCTCCCTCCGGCTTCAAGGAGATCCCCTTCAAGACGGTGCTCAAGGATGCCGGACGCTAAGGAAACTATGATTTAATCCCAATTCACGAACCATCCGATGAAAACACTCCCGCACATCCTCTCGGCCTCCCTCCTTGGCATTATGGTCCTGCTCCTCGCCGCCTGCAATAACATGAACTATGCACAGCCTGCCTATGTTCCTCCTGTCGTGGCTCCCGGTTATGGCTGGGTCGGCCCCGGATACTACGGAGGATTTTATTATTCCTATCCCGCAGCCTACTATGCCAGCCCCTATTATCGTAGCGTGAGCGCCACTGTCTACTCAACGCCTTATGTCAACGCGGCCAATGCGGCCGTCTACCATGGTGCGTATAATAGCGGCGCCTACTACAATAACTATCACGGAGGCTACGGATACTCCTATGACGGTACGGGAGATGCGTATGGTGCACGGGGAGGCACCGCCTCGTGGAGCGACGGCTCGGGTAGCGCTTCGGGTGCCCGTGGGGGTTCAGCCTCCTGGAGCGATGGCAGCGGCAGCGCAACAGGTTACCGCGGCGGCTCCGCATCTTGGAGTCACGGCTCGGGTAGTGCCACGGGCTTTCGCGGCGGATCGGCCTCCTGGAGCCGGAGGTAATCGCACCTGATCAACCTCACTGCGGACCACCTTTCCCTCTCCTCTGCAGGATTCGCAGGAGCTGAAGAGAAAGATGCCTTATTTCAGAACTGCGGTCTGGGCCAAACGGATCTTCTCCACCACCGTCTTCAACGAGGGATCTTGCTGGGAAATCAGATCGAGTTTTAACCTCGCAAAGGCCCTCCTCGCCTCGATCTTAGCCTCGGGAGTTGTGGCGTTATTCACCGCATTGTTGGCCGTGATGAATTGAGGATTGCTCTGGATGACCCCCAGAGCCGATCTCATCTTCATCTTATCGCTGAAGGAGAGTTGGCTGATCACCTGCTCCCGGGACTTGTCCATGGCAGCAAGCACCTGCTGAGGAGATTGAGTCTGAGCTTGCAGTTTACAAGCTAAGGGAATCAGAAGTATCAGAATTAAGTGGGATAATAAAAGTTTCATTTTTAAATTCTATTATAATTTAGTAATAAATTATTTCCTTATGAGATTTAGTGATTTCTTTTTTCTCCAAGAACTCCCTGAAAAGTGCAAGACCGGCCTTCTCTTCATCTCCTAGATCATAGCGGATTGACTCGGTCAGATAGTGCAAGGCGAAGTCCGGATCAGGCTCGCAGATGACGATCTCGGGTCGAGAGGCCATTCCCAGCTCCTTAGCACTCCGGAGCATGTCTGATAACTCCTTTTTATAAGTATAATCAGACTTAAGTGACCACATGGCAAAGACAAATGAAAGACCTGTATGGCGGAACCACTCACCCCCAAGATCCAGGAATCGTATCTCTGAAGCAAGGGCCTCTTTCCTGTAAAGAATGGCAGGATCTCCAATCATCAAACGGGCACATTCTTTAGCTTCACCCTCTAAAGAATGGACATACTCGGGTGAGATTCCATGAAATTCCTCAAGCACAATCCGCAGGAGGGCATTAGAGGTATGGGAGGCTGGATCCAGCACCACCCTCTTGACCTCCTTGAGATCCCCCTCATAGGCCAAAACCACACTATGGACATCACCACGTGATGAGATCGAGATACCGTCAACAGCATGGGGATTCTCCTGTGTAATAACATCAATAGAAGAGAGCAGTGCGACATCTAACTCACCCACCTGAAAGGCCTCACCTAACTTAGCGGGAACCAACTTACGAATTGGAAAGGATAATCTCTCTAATAGAGGACGGGCATTAAGATAAGGAACGCAGCCTATCCGGGGACTGGGAATGCTCACGCGGGAACAGTTTCAGAAGCGGTCGCCTTCTTGGGAACGGTCGACTCGATCCTGCGGTAAAAGGTGTCTCGTTGCATCGGCTCCCTACCCGCCTCGCGGATGGCCTTCTCCATGGCCACGATGGTCTGCTGCTGGGGGGTCTTTGCTCCGGCCATATGGAAGATCTTCTCCTCCTGGATGGTGCCATGAAGGTCGTCTACCCCGTAGTTCAGGGCGATGGAGGCCAGCGGGAGCCCCAGGCTGACCCAGTAGGCGGTGATATGGTCGAAGTTATCCAGCATGAGGCGAGAGATGGCCA
This sequence comes from Verrucomicrobiota bacterium, assembly GCA_021413925.1. NCBI lineage: Bacteria > Pseudomonadati > Verrucomicrobiota > Verrucomicrobiota bacterium. Next base: position 38,580 of record JAIOPL010000004.1, on the reverse strand, counting down.
GATTCTTCAGTTCATCCGTGGAGCAGGCGGGCCGGATATGGGCCAGTTCCGTCGTCTCGGGGACGAAGGCAAAGGGGATGAATCCCGTGAATCCATGGGTCTCGTCCTGCAACTCACGGAGTTTCAGGAGGTGATCGATCCGGTGAGCGGCCGTCTCGACGTGTCCGTAAAGCATGGTGGCTGTGCTCCTCTGGCCCATCTTGTGCCAGGTGCGATGCACCTCGATCCACTCCTCTCCCGTCTCTTTGCCCCGGCAGATGGTGTCGCGGACTCCCTGGTCGAAGATTTCAGCCCCTCCCCCAGTCAAGGCATTGAGTCCAGCGCCCCTGAGGATCTCGAGGGTTTCCTTCAGCGGTTTCTTGAAGATTCGGTCCGAGAGATGGCGTATCTCGATTGCAGTAAAGGCCTTCAGATGAATCCCCGGTGCCGCCACCTTCATGGCTCCGAGCAGTTCCAGGTACCACGAGGAGGGAAGTGTCGGGTGTAGCCCGCCCACCATGTGAATCTCGGTCGCCCCGTTTTCCCAGGCCTCCTTGGTCTTGGCCGCCACATCAGCGATGGCCAGCTCGAAGGCGTGATCATCCCGCTTCTTGGCGCTGAAGGCGCAGAACTGGCAGTTCAGGATGCAGATATTGGAGTAGTTGATGTAGCGGTTGAAGACATAGGTCGCCACGTTCCCGTTCTTGCGCTCCCGGACGATGTTGGCCAGAGAACCAAGCCCGTTCAGATCTCGCGAAGCATAGAGTGAGAGCCCCTCCTCACCGGTGAGCCTTTCCCCGGCCTCAACCTTCCCGAGGATGGGCAGGAGGGCAGGATCGAGCAGGCGCTTGTTCATTAGACCACTCTATAACACCCCCGATCGGTTCGCCAGAATCGAATCTGTAGGAGTTTAATAGGGAAATCAGGAACTCAGGAAATGAGGGCAAGACCGAGAACGGATCCCTCTGTTGCGCTGGCCATGCTTTGAGTAGAGAATGAATGTTTCTCGGTTTCATACTTCTGACTTCATCCTTTATACTTTTCGCCAGATGTCCTTTGACCTCCGCTCCGACTACAAGCCCCAAGGAGATCAGGCGCAGGCGATCGAGAAGCTGACACGCTCGATCCGAATGGGGAACCGTCACCAGACCCTGCTGGGAGTGACCGGCTCCGGGAAGACATTCACGGCGGCCAACATTATCAAGAATCTGGATCGGCCGACGCTGATCATTTCCCACAATAAGACGCTGGCCGCCCAGCTCTACTCGGAGTTCAAGCAGTTCTTCCCCAACAACGCGGTCGAGTACTTCGTCAGCTACTTCGACTACTACCAGCCGGAGGCCTATATTCCCCGCTCGGACACCTACATCGAGAAGGACAGCTCGATTAACGAGGAGATCGAGCGACTACGCCTCTCAACCACCAGTTCCCTACTGACGCGTCGCGATGTGATCGTGGTCTCCAGCGTCTCCTGCATCTATGGCCTGGCCTCGCCGGAGGATTTCATGCAGATGGTGATGACCCTCAAGAAAGGAGACCGGATCACCCGCGAGGAGGTACTGAAGCGGATCGTCGAGATGCTCTACGAGCGGAACGAGATCGAGTTCGCCCGGGGCAAGTTCCGCGTCCGCGGCGATGTGCTCGAGATCTTCCCGGCCCAGAACGACGAGGAGGCCGTGCGGATCGAGTTCTTCGGAGACGAGGTAGACAGGATGGCCCTCTTCGATCCACTCACCGGTCGGTCCCGCGGAGACCTGACCCACCTCACCCTCTTCCCTGCGAAGCAGTTCGTGACCCCAAAGGATAAGATGCAGACGGCCATGAGGAGTATCAGGACGGAGATGGTGGAGCGGGTGGCATTCTTCGAAGAGAACGGCAAGTACCTTGAGGCACAGAGACTGAAAATGCGCACCGAGTATGATCTCGAGATGATGCAGGAGATGGGCTACTGCAACGGCATCGAGAATTACTCACGTCACCTCACCGGACGCGATCCCGGTGTCCGCCCCTACACGCTGATGGACTTCCTGCCGGAAGACACCCTCCTGATGGTGGACGAGTCCCATGCCACCCTGCCTCAGGTCGGGGGGATGTATGCGGGGGACCGGGCCCGCAAGATGACTCTGGTGGAGTACGGATTCCGTCTGCCGAGCGCGCTAGACAACCGCCCTCTGAACTTCAGCGAATTCATGCAGACGACCGGACAAGGTCTCTACATCAGCGCGACCCCGGCCCCTCTGGAACTGCGCAACAGCGTGGTAGGCAACACCGGCTTCGTGGATCTGGCTACGCTCCAGGCCCAACCCATTCCCCTCTCCCTCATCAAGCCGAATGCCGCTACTGAGGAGCTCGACACCTCCACGACTGGCTCCCAGCTTATCGTGGAGCAGATCATCCGGCCCACGGGCCTGCTCGACCCGCGCATCATGATCCGCCCTCTCAAAGGCCAGATTGACGAAACCATTGAGCTCTGCCGTTGTCGTGTGGAAATCAACGAACGGGTATTGATCACGACTCTCACCAAACGCACGGCCGAGGATCTTACCGACTATCTCAAGGATGTGGGTCTCAAGGTCCGCTATCTTCACAGCGACATCGACACCATCGAGCGGGTCGAGATCCTGCGTTCACTTCGCTCGGGGGAATTTGATATCCTAGTCGGGATCAACCTGCTCCGCGAGGGACTCGATCTCCCCGAGGTCAGCCTTGTCTGCGTCCTGGATGCCGACAAGGAGGGCTTCCTCCGCAGCCGCACCTCCCTGATCCAGACGGCGGGCCGTGCCGCCCGTCATGTGAACGGAGAGGTTGTTCTCTTTGCTGACAAGATCACCGGAAGCATCCGCGATCTTCTCGAGGTCACCGAGGATCGGCGCCGTCGTCAGATGGAGCATAACCGGAAGCACGGCATCATTCCTCACAGCGTGAAGCGCCCCGTGCAGGAGAGCCTGCGGGTCATCCTCGAGGGAGAGGACGCCGTTTCGGCGCGCGTGCAGGAGCAGCCGCTTGACGTGACCAGCCTGATCAAGGAACTGGAGGGCGAGATGAAGGAGGCCTCCAAGAAACTCGAGTACGAACGCGCCGCCCTGCTTCGCGACCAGATCATGGAGCTGAAAGGCGGAGGCGCCGTCACCACCTCCATGACCAACCGTCCTAAATCAAAAGATAAACTCACCAAGTCGAAAAAAGGATGGAGAAGATAAGTTTATACTTCAGCCTTTAGCCTTCAGACTTCAGCCTTTCTTAGATGGCCACCCGCAAATCCCCAGCCGCAGCCAAGAGCCCGAATCTGCATTTCGTGACCGGTAGTGACGAGGCGGAGGTGCGGCGTACGGCCCAAGGACTTGCCGCGAAGCTGGCTCCCGCGGATGACGGAGGTTTCGGCATTGAGGTCATCGAGGCCCCGGCCGATACCGTCGACTGTTCGATAGAGATGGTGGCAAGCACCATTCAAGGAATCCTGACTGTTCCGATGTTCGGTGAAAAGCTCGTCTGGATGAAAGGCGTCACCTTTCTGAAGGATAGCGTGCAGGGACGTTCCGAGGCTGTTCAGAATGCTTTGGAAAAACTACTGAAGTTATTGGAGGAGGGACTTCCCGGAGGCATCACCCTACTGATCAGCGCTCCCGAGCCGGACAAACGGAAATCCTTTTACAAGAAACTCTCGGAGATCGCCTTGACGACGCTCTGCGACAAACCCGATTTCGGCTTCGGGGCTACGGAGGACGATCTCATTGATTGGGTCATCGACCGCTGCCGCGATCGAGGGGTCAAAATGGATCCTCATGCCGCCGTGGTGCTGACCACCCGAGTAGGTGCAAGCTCGGGTCAACTGGATGCGGAACTGGCAAAACTCACGACGGCTGCCGGTGAGGGAGCAATCATTACCGAGACCCTTGTCCGCGATCTGGTCCCCCTCACCCGGGCCGGAGGAATCTTCGACCTGAGCGACGCTATCAACAAACGAAACCTCCCTCTCTGTCTTGATACGCTGGCTCAACTCCGCCGTCAGGGGGAAAACACGATCGGCATCCTGCTTGCGGCCATCGTCCCGACCGTGCGTAATCTTCTCGTGGCGAAGGATCTCATGGAGCGTCACAAAATGCGACCGCCCGCCCAACCCCAGTTCTTTGCCTCCGACCTGAAACGCCTTCGATCCGAGGAGACCGCCCATCTACCCCGCAAGAAGGATGGAACGCTCAATACCTACGGCATCGGACTCGCCGCGGTGAATGCCGCGCGCTTCGACCGCGATCATCTCGTCTCCGCATTTCTGGCCTGCCGTGATGCCAATGCCGCTCTTCTGCGGGGGCACGGCTCCGAGGATACACTCCTCACACAGCTACTGGTGCGCATCGTTGCAAAAAATCCTATCAATCGACAGAAGGCTGCTTAAGGAGGATAATTTCCTTATGAGCAACCACACATACAAAAAGATCGAACTCGTCGGCTCCTCTCCCATCAGCATCGAGGATGCCGTCCAGAATGCGGTGGCCAAGGCCGCCCTCTCAGAAAAGAATCTGCGATGGCTCGAAGTGGTCGAGACGCGCGCTCATCTCGAGGAGGGCAAGATTGCCCATTGGCAGGTGACCGTAAAGATCGGAGCTACTCTCGAATAAGCAGTAAGCAGTAAGCCACTAACCCTCACCCATCATGAGTTCTTATCTCTGGACACAAAAACTCCGCGAAATCTACGACAAGGCCGTCGCACTCAACAAAGAGGGAAACAGGGAACTGGATTCCTACTTCTCGCCCGAAGAAACCGCCTTTCTCACTTCGATCGGCCTGCGTCCGATAAATCTCTACGATTACGCTGAAGATATGAATGGGGCTGGCGAGCCCGATTGGAACACTGTCCTGCTTTTGGCCGCTGCCAGGCGCGATTACTTTCTCTATCATCAGCATGGCATCACCAATTCTGTAGTCACCGAGGCGGATTCACTCCCTCCAAAGCCCGAAGCGCTTGCTGGGATCCCATGGCTTCCCCGCATTATCAAGAAGGCACAATGCTTCCTCGAGGGCGGCCTCTGCCACGAAATCATGTACTGCTGCGGAGGGGATCGTCGCTTCCTGAAGGAACACGATATCCATCCGGCTGACTTCCTTAGGATCGTCTGGGCGTCGGATGGCGATCAGGAAAAAATCCTGAGCTATGTCAGAAAAGGATGAGACCTGAAACTTGAAACCTGAGTATTGTCGACTTCTCGACCACCTCCGATTCAGGTCTCAGGTCTCAGGTCTCAGGTTTCAGGTTTCGGCGATCAGTTTGATCTGATCGCTCTCCCCTCGTCGGCATCGATATAGTCGAACATCGTCCGGATATCGGCGCGGCTCTCAAAACCGCCCTCCTTCTTGCGTTTTTCAAGCATCTCAACCAGGTCATCATTCCATCCGCGGCGTGTCATGAAGCCGTTCCAGACTTCAATCTGCTCTTCGCTTGGAGCCTTGCCATTCTGCAAGACCCACTCCCAAGCCTGCTCATCATTCATGGAAGAGCCCACGGCCTTGACTAACGCGTCATAGCCAACTCCGAGAAGAGAGCAGCAGCGCACATCGAATCCCTTGCCAAGGTTCGGCACATAATCGGAACCCAGCTGACCGGAGGCATGCAGGCGTATCTTATCGATCATCCGGGGGAAATAGACGAGTCCGTGAGTGGTGTCGTAGGGACTGACAGGAAGTGTGTTGCTCATGCCGCCAATTTAGAAGGGGCTTGAAAGCTACTCAAGAGAAAGAGAGCCGCAGCGATGCAGATGCAGGAATCAGCGACATTGAAGGAGGGCCAGTGATAGGTCCCGAACTGGAAGTCGAGAAAATCAACGACATGGCCCAGACGCAGTCGGTCAGTCACATTCCCGATGATGCCCGCAAGCAGTAGGATCCAGCCGGTCTGCATCAAACCTCCCTGAAAGTGCTTTCTCATCACGACGAGGGTAGCGAAGGCCACCGTCGCCAGAATGATAAAAAACAAGTTGCTGTCATGAAGCATGCCGAATGCAGCACCCGTATTGTAGACATGGGTGAGAGAGAAAAAGCCGTGGATGACCGGGATCGATTCCTGAAAGGGGATGAATCGGAGGACCAAGATCTTCGTGAACTGATCCAGCATCGCCAGAATCAGAATCACTCCCCATGGTAAAAAACGCTTCATGCGGAAACAGACGGTGAGACACCCAAGGCTTCCACCGCATCTACGCAGCGCCCGCAGAGCGTCGGATGAGTTGCATGGGAACCCACTTCATCACGATGACGCCAGCAACGCTCACATTTCTCGGCGGTGCTCTTGCCGATCACAATTCCTTTCTCTCCCTTGGAGATGGAGAGATTGCTCAGGATCAAAAACTCCTCGATCTCGGCAAGACCGTTGTTCTCACCTTCTTCAACGGCGCTCAGCACCAAAGAATCCTCCGTAGTGACAGCGACCGTGGCCTCAAGAGGCTTACCAATCATCCCGTCGCGCTGAGCCTTTTCCAATGCCTGGGAGATATCAGCGCGTAGTGCAAGGAGTGCCTCGAAGCGCGTCAGGATTTCCTGATCGGGAGCCTTCTCCTCAGGAAAGAGCTCCATATGCACGGAACCTTCGGTCCGGAAGTGACCCCATGCCTCCTCGGCAGTGAAGACAAGAACCGGGGCAAGCAGGCGGCACAAATCCTCAAAAACCTTGGCCATTACAGCCTGGGTGGCCCGGCGACGGGGCGAGGAAACGCTATCGCAGTAGAGACGGTCTTTGGTCACATCGACGTAGATACTGCTCAGTTCCACAGCGCAGAACTGGGTGATCGCCTGATATGCCTTCTGGAAGGCCAGCTCATCGTAGGCTTTGCGGCAGGTGTTCACTGTCTCCTGCAGTCGAGCCAGGATCCATCGGTCGATTAACGTCGGTTCCAAGACAGGTGCCGCAACATCGTAGTCGGCCAGGTTGGCAAGCAGGATGCGGAGTGTATTTCGGATCCTCCGATAGGAATCGGTGAGACGCGCGAAGATCTCCTCGGAGAAGGGAACATCGTCGGTAAACTGGACACTGCTAGCCCAGAGTCGGACGATATCGGCACCATAGGTCTTCACAAAGTGATCGGCCTCGGTCGGCTTCTGATAACCTCCCTGTCCCTGATTAGACTTCGAGATCTTCTGGCGTGTATCGACATCGACCACGAAACCATGGGTCAGGACGGTCTTGTAGGGAGCCTTCTCATTCAATGCCACCGAGGTCATGAGCGAGGACTGGAACCACCCGCGATGCTGGTCCGTCGCCTCGAGATAGAGATCGGCAGGAAACTGAAGTTCCGGACGTCCACGCAGAACAGCCTCATGGCTCACTCCACTGTCGAGCCAGACATCGAGGGTATCATTGCGACGAACTGATCCGACAGGAGCCCCGGTCAGGCGGCACCACTCGGCATCATCCAGGGAGAACCAGGCGTTCGATCCCCTCTCAGCCACCACCTCGGAGACCTTCGCGATGACAGCAGGATCCAGGATCGGCTCCCCTTCGGGCGTATAGAAAGCAGGAAGAGGAACTCCCCAACTACGCTGGCGGGAAATACACCAGTCAGGACGTGATTCGACCGTTCCGCGGATGCGATTGCGTCCCCAATGCGGGATCCAATTCGTGGCGTCGATTTCCTTGAGAGCGGTCTCGCGCAGCGCGTCGATACGAATAAAGAACTGCTCCACAGCACGGAAAAGAATCGGGGTCTTGGAGCGCCAGCAATGGGGATAGCTATGTTGGTAGTCCTGACGACCCATCAGGGCATTCTTCTCAGCGAGAATCCGGATCACCTCCTCGTTGCCCTCAAAGACATTCTGCCCGACCAGCGATGGAACGCCACACTCCTCGGTGAACTTACCGTAGTCATCCACGGGAGAAAGGAGTTCGAGGCCGACTCTCCGTCCAAGCTGGTAATCATCATCACCGTGACCGGGAGCGATATGAACGCAACCGCTGCCGGTCTCGAGCGTCACGAACTCTGCGGTGTGAATTGTCGAAATCCTGTCCAAGAAGGGATGACGTGCTTTAATCCCCTCGAGCGTGGCTCCCTTGCGGGCCTCACCATGCTGGGAAAGCTCCAATCCGGTTGACTCCTTGAACTTGTCCGAAAGCCCCGCTGCCACGATCAGGCGCTCCGAGGCATTCTCGAGCAGCACATAGTCGAATTCGGCATGGACAGCGATCGCGAGATTCGCAGGCAGTGTCCAGGGAGTGGTCGTCCAGATGACGACTGAGAGAGGCTTGTCTGTCGGAAGACCGGCCGATGCAGCCTCATGAGTCTCGATAACAAACTTCACGAAAATCGCCGGGGAGGTCTTATCCTGATATTCGACCTCGGCCTCTGCCAGGGCTGTCTGGGCACCGGTGCTCCAGAGGACCGGCTTCTTGCTCCGGTAGACCAGCCCCTTCTCGACCATGCGGCCGAAGGAACGGATGATCGCCGCCTCGTACGAAGGATCGAGTGTCAGGTAAGGATGCTCCCAGTCCCCGAAGACTCCGAGCCTGCGGAACTGGGTCCGCTGGATGTCGATGAACTTGCGGGCATACTCCTCGGATTTCTGACGGACCTGTAGCGGTGTTAGGCCGGCTGAGGACTTCACCACGCGGAACTCGATCGGCAGACCGTGACAATCCCATCCCGGAATAAAGGGGGCCTGAAATCCAGCCATCGTCTTCGATTTGACAACAAGATCCTTGAGCACCTTGTTCAGGGCGGTCCCCATATGGACATCCCCGTTCGCAAACGGAGGGCCATCATGGAGCACGTACTTCGGCGATCCCTCGCGTGCCTTCTGAATGGAAGCGTAGAGGCCCTCTTTCTCCCACTTGGCCAGAAGCTCCGGTTCGCGCTGGGCCAGTCCCGCCTTCATCGGGAAGGGGGTCTTTGGAAGAAGAACGGTATCTTTGTAGCGGGACATGATGGAAAAATTATGAAGTCAGAAGTATGAAGTATGAAATTAATCTGAAGAGACGTTGGAGATCATCGCAAAATGACTCCCTTCATACTTCATACTTCATCATTCATCCCTCATACTTATGATCCGGGTATACCCGGATCAGCCCTCGAAGGTATCGTCGAGCCAGGTAAGAAGCTGGGAGATGGTCTCCACGGTTTCGTCACCCATGTTCGAGATACGGAAGGTCTCGCCTTTGATCTTTCCGTAGCCTCCGTCGATGATGCAGGAGTGCTTAGCCTTGAGGCGGCCGATCCAGGCAGCGACATCCGCGCCCTTGTTGTTCTTGACGCAGGTCAACGAGACGGAGCGATACCCCTCGGGTGCGAAGAACTCCCAGCCGCGGGCCTTCACCCAATCGTGGACAAGTGCATTAGTGGCGGAGTGACGGGCGTAGCGGTTCTCAAGACCTTCGGTGGCAATATCCTCAAGCTTCGACTGGAGCGCAAAGATGTGCGAAATGACCGGGGTGCTTGGGGTCATGTCCCCCTCGTGGTTCTTCTGGAACTCGAGGAAATCGAAGTAGTAGCCGCGTCCTTTGATCTCGGCGGCGCGCTTCATTGCCTTCTCGGAGACCGAGAAGAGCGCCATACCGGGAGGCAGGGCGAGAGCTTTCTGGCTGCCGGTCAGCATCACGTCGATGCCGAGCTCATCCATGGGGACGGGAAGCACGGAGAATGAGGAGACCGTGTCGACGATCAGCAGGACCTCGGGGAATTCCTTGAGCACATCGGTGAGCTCCTTGAGCGGATTCATGCATCCGGTCGAAGTCTCGTTATGGATCAGGGTCACGACATCGATGTCCCCCTTGGAGAGACGCTCGCGCAGGAGTTCGGGAGTGATCGGATTACCCCACTCGACCTGAAGCTTCTCGGCCTCGTAGCCGCAGCGCTTGGCAACATCGTTCCACTTGTCGGAGAAGGCTCCGGTCATGCAGTTAAGGACCTTCCCTTTGACAAGGTTGCGAAGAGCGCCCTCCATGATTCCCCAGGCAGAGGAGGTGGAGATATAAACGGGGCGCTTCGTGTGGAAAAGTTGCTGAAGACCCGGCTGAACAGAAGCGTAGAGCTTTTTGAAGTCATTGCCGCGATGTCCGATCATCGGCTTGCGGAAGGCTTGGAAAGTTTTCTCAGAGACCTCAACGGGTCCTGGGCTGAAGAGTTTGATATGTGAGCTCATGAAGAGGTGGATTTTGCCAGAAAGACTCAGTTTTCCCAGAGAAAGTTTTCCAAACGCAGCTTGGAGATCCTGGCTTTCGCCTCCTCGGCCCTGGGACCGCCCTCGGCGACAATCTGCCCATAGAGCGCTACCGCATCGTTCCACTGCTTGCGACTCTCAAGCAAGCGGCCCCCCTCAAAGGCTGCCTTGTCATGCCAGAGCTGCTCCGGCTCATTGGAGCGTGGATTTTTAAACACCTGATAGCAGGTGGCGAGGGCCGCGTCACATTCACCGAGACTCTCCAGGATAAGAGCACTCTTGCAGAGAGCCTGATTCCGCCAGCGGAGTGAAATCGAGGGATCGGATGCCAGCTCCTGCCAGCTCTTAAGGGCCTCGCGTTCCTTGAGGGGATCCTTGGCCCCGAGTTGATGAAGGGTATCCCCCTTGGCCATGAGGGCGGCGGCGATCAGTTCGGCATCCGGTCCGGCGGATGCGTTGGTTCCACCAGAAGACCGTGAAGAGAGGATCTTGTCGTAGATAGCAAGTGCCTCCAGAGGAAGATTCTGGGCATTCTTTAGTGCTCCTTCCTGAAGGCGGGCCTGCCAGACCATGCGATCACTGCCTCCCGTCTCCGCAACACGCTCCAGCAGCATCAGGGAATCATCGATCGATGCTGGATCCATCGAACGGGCCGCAGACTGGGCGGCCAGGAAAAGGGCATGGCGCCCGAGATCAGTTCCCGCGCCGGAAGCAGCAAGCTGCTCGAACTCCACCCTTGCTCCCTGGACATCCCCGGAGGAAAGAAGCGCCTCCGCGAGCTTCAGTCGGACCTCGGGGACGAAACGGGAGTCAGGATGCTTCTCTAGGAAAGCACGGGCAGCGCCGATCACGGCGGCCCCATCCACCTTCCTTCCGGTATCCTTCAAAAAGACATTCAGGTAGTCCTCCCTCTCCGGTTCGGATGAGTTCTCGTGGACAGCCTTCGCGAGGTCACTGATCGCAGCCTCCCCCTTTCCAGATTTCATGTTCAGCTCGGAGGCGGCCAGTCGGGCGCGCGACTTGATCGTGGGGTCAGTTGCCTTGTCGGCGACAAGGAGGATCATCGGCAAACCGGAAGCCTCACCCCTGCGTGCAAGATCCAGGGCAATCTGTAGCTGCATCTCCTCGGAGGCAGCTCCGGCGTTGCTCTGCGCCATTTCCTGTGCGACCTGGGAAAGATCGAGAGATCCCCTTCCCGTCTTTGCAATCAGGACTGCCTGGTTGAAGAGTGCATCCTGGGCAAGAGAAGGATCCAGCGTCGATGCCTGAGTGAAGGCTGACTTTGCCTCCTCCGGCTTTCCGGCTGACGACGCAGCAAGCCCCCTGAGGTATGCCAACTGGGCACGGATCTCGGGCGTTGCAGAGTCTCTGTCGGCAGCCAGACTGAAAGCTTCTGTGCCCACACCATGCTGCAGCTTTGAGGAGACAAGCAGGATTGTTGCCCGGTCGGTCAGGGGATCGGCCGGATAGGACTTGATCAGGCCATCAAGCACGGATTCAGCTAACTCGGAATGCCCCAGTCTTAACTCTCCCTTCGCCTGATAATAGGAGGCCAGCTTTGCCCGTGCGGGTTTGGATACATCCCCGGACCATTTCTTCAACATAGCAATATCCGGAGTGGCGGCCTTTGCGTAGAGCTGGTCCAGCAAGCGGAACTGCTCTTCAACAAGGGGCGCCTGATCGACGGCATCAAGTCGTTTCTCCAGCAACTCGATTCCCTTGAGCGTACTGATCGAGTTCGTGGAAGTGGACAGACAAAGAGCCTCACCCAGCGTCGCCGCTGAAATAATCCAGGGTGACACGGGTGGGATCGCTGCAAAGAGTTTTCTGGCATCGACAATCTTACCGGTACGCCATGCTGCAAGGGCCTTCAGATAGGAAGCCGAGGCTTTCCCCTCGTCGCTTCGGAAACCGGAGGAGGGGATCGCTTTTAGGGCCTCCTCGGTCTTGCCGAGAGCTAACAAATCAGTACATCTCTCCAGAAGAACATCCTCAGCTACCGGGGAGTCGCCGGGAATTTTCTCCAGAACAACCAGTGCTCCGGTCGGATCATTGTTCCCTCGGAGTGCTCTTGCTAGGCAGAGAGCGAGTGTGTCCGACTCAACACCCGGGATGTGCGCATTCTTCTCCCTCAGGGTTAAAAAGATCTCCTTGGCCGAGGAAGGATCGCCGCTCCCAAGTAGAGCCAGTCCCTTCCAATAACAAAGGGTCGGATCATTCAAGGAATCAAGCGTGGCGATGACGGCCAATGCCTCCTCGAAGCGACCTCCCGAAACAAGTAGAGCCGCCAAGCGCTGTGTCAGTTCGGTTTTCTTAGCCGGATCCTGCTCCTGCTGGATCTGGGTGCGGAGGAGGGCCGCAGAGACTTGGGGAAGGTGTTCGAGAGCGGCTGTTTTGGCCAGGTCGACAGGTGGTGTTGAAGTACTCTCCTGCGCCGAAAGAAACGGGCAAGCAATAATTACCGCTGCAAGACACGTCGCAACCAAGATCCCGTATGACTTCCGGCATACTCGGCCACTTCGTCGGGTGTCCCGAAGACCACAAGGCTGCCCCCCTGCTCTCCCCCTTCGGGCCCCATGTCGATGATCCAGTCTGCGCATTTGATGACTTCGAGATTATGTTCGATGACAATGAGTGTATTTCCGCCGTCGCGCAACCTCAGCAGCACTTCCAGCAATTTCTGAATATCTGCAAAATGAAGCCCCGTTGTCGGTTCGTCGAGCAGGTAGAGTGTCCGGCCGGTGGCTTTCTTGGAAAGTTCACTGGCCACCTTCAGCCTCTGGGCCTCCCCGCCCGAGAGAGTGGTGGCCGACTGACCTAGCTTGAGATAGCCGAGGCCGACCTCCTGAAGCATCTCGAGCTTGCCATGGATGGCGGGGATCGAGCGGAAGAATCCCGCCGCATCGTCGATCGTCAGTTCCAATACATCGGCGATATTCTTTCCCTTATAGGAGATCTCGAGGGTCTCCCGGTTGAATCGGCGCCCGCGGCAGAGTTCGCACTCGACAAAGACATCGGCCAGGAAGTGCATCTCGATCCGGATCATCCCATCCCCCTCGCACTCCTCGCAACGACCTCCCTTCACGTTGCAGGAAAAACGCGCCGGTGCATAACCGCGGACCTTGGCGGCAGGCAGACCACTGAAGAGATCACGGATTGGCCCGAAGACACCCGAATAGGTTGCCGGATTGGAACGAGGCGTCCGGCCGATCGGGCTCTGGTCGATCACCACAACCTTGTCGAAGGCCTCTTCACCCAAGATCCGTCCATGTTCACCAGGGACATCCTTAGCCCCGTAGAACTGACGCGCCAGCGCACGGTGCAGGATGTCGTTGACCAGCGTGGACTTGCCACTACCGGAAACCCCCGTCACCACCGTGAAGAGACCGACGGGAAAACCGACCGTGATATTCTTTAGATTATTCTCGGAGGCATCAATTACGGTCAACCATCCGGGACCTGGGGCCGGCTTTACGGGGGGACGATTGCGGATCCTCGGAACGGAGATCTTCGCCTTGCCCGAGAGGAACTGACCCGTCAGCGAAGCGGGATTGGCCAGGATCTCGGCAGGCGTGCCTTCGGCGACAATTTCTCCTCCCCGTGGACCGGCACCAGGCCCCATGTCGAGAACATGGTCTGCGGCTAGGATCGTCTCCTCGTCGTGCTCGACAACCACGACCGAGTTCCCCAGATCCCTCAAACCGCGGAGCGTCCCAAGGAGGCGGTCATTATCGCGCTGATGAAGCCCGATACTCGGCTCATCCAGCACATAGAGCACCCCCGCGAGACCGGATCCGATCTGCGTGGCAAGTCGGATGCGCTGCGCCTCCCCGCCGGAAAGCGTCCCGCTTTCACGGTTGAGGGTGAGGTAGCCGAGCCCCACCTCGACCAGAAATCCGAGTCTGGCGCCGATCTCTCGCAGGAGATCCACCGTCACCTTGCGATCCGCGGCCGAGAGCTGCAATCCCGCCAGCACCTCGCAGGCAAGGGAGGCGGGAAGCGCGCAGAACTCCTCGATGTTCCATTCCCTCTTGTCGGGCCCAACAATGCTCTCAAGCGTCACCCCGAGGATCTCGGGACGAAGACGAGCCCCGCCGCAGGTCGTACAGGCCTTCCGGGCGAAGTAGGCCTTCAAACGGTTCTTCTTCAGCTCGCTGGCCGAGGTCTCCATCTGCCTCTCCACCATGGCGACCAGTCCCTCGAAGGGCCTGTTCTGCGACGCCTTCGCCCCCTTTCCTTTTGTCCCGCCGAGCTCCAGCGACTCCCCGCCGGTTCCGTAGAAAAGCTTCTGTTTGAACGCCTCGGGAAGATCGCGGAAGGGAACATTGATACCGGCTCCCGTCTGCTCGCAGAGAGCTTCCAGAACGAGTTGATAGTATTGCCCCATCCGCTTGTCGGGAGTCCGCCAGGGCCTGATCGCCCCCTTGGAGAGAGTCATCTCAGGATCCACGAGCAGGCCCGGATCACAGAAAGGCTCGGTCCCGAGTCCCTGGCAGGCAGGGCAGGCACCAAGATGGCTATTGAAGGAAAAGTGCCGGGGAGTCAGTCGAGGCATCGTAAAGCCGGTCTCCGGATTGCAGAAATCGGTGGAGAAGGGCCTCTCCTCCCAAGCATCGGGCGCCGCACCGGGTGCCTGATGGAGAACGGTCACCATGTTCTTCCCCCAGCGCAGCGAGGTCTCTAGCGAATCGAGCAGGCGTTCACGGATCCCCTCCCCTTCGCCCTCGGGACGAAGTGCCAGACGATCTACCACGGCCTCGATCGTGTGCTTCTTGGTCTTGAGAAGTTTGATCGGCTCGGGTCGGCCCAGATCGATGATCTCACCATCGATCCGCAGTCGGACAAATCCCTCACGTCGGGCCCGATCGATGACATCGCGGAACTCACCCACCTCATTCCTGACAAGCGGTGCCAGAAGCATCATGCGGGTTCCTTCGGGCCAGGAAAGGATCTCGGTCGCGATCTGCTGGGGTGACTGGCGGCGCACCGCGGCTCCCGTCTTCGGATCATGGGGCACCCCGATCGAGGAGTAGAGGACGCGGAGGTAATCGTAGATCTCGGTCGTCGTGGCGATCGTCGAGCGGGGATTCGGCGGGGCGATCCTCTGCTCGATGGCTATCGCCGGAGAGAGGCCCTCGATGTGATCCACATCGGGCTTCTGCATCTGGTCGAGAAACTGCCGCGCGTAGGCCGAGAGACTTTCGACATAGCGCCTCTGCCCCTCGGCAAAGAGCGTGTCGAAGGCAAGCGAGGATTTTCCCGAACCGCTCGGGCCGGTGATGACCACGAGCTTGTTGCGCGGGATCTCGACGTCGATGTTGCGCAGGTTGTGCTGCCGCGCCCCCTTGATCCGGATGAAAGAGTTGGGAACCTGCGCCTCAGTCATTTTGCTCAGTCCTGCTGGAGCCGCTTTCGGGGTGCATCACCGAAGCGGTCATGGGCTTCGTGCAGGATGTTTACCAACGAGGGGTATCCGGCCTTCCTGCCGATCTCTCCGATCGCAGCCTCGTCGAACTCCGCGGCATTGATACCGGGGAACCAGTGACCGCCGTTGCCGAGCAAGTTGTAGCGGAGCTTCCCGTATGTTTGCATGTCGAAGGCCCGGTCCAGCGCCCGAAGTCTCACGATCTCCTGAAGATTGATCTCGCCCGGCACCTCCCCGAAGGCTGGCAGATCCCTATCCCAGCGCGCCGGAATGGGAAATCTATTGGCACGCTGAAACTCCTCCTCGAGGCGCCCCGCCACTTCGCGGACCCGATCCCAGGTCTCCTTGTGTTCCATGAGAGGAAGGATCTTCAGATGCTCGTCGAAATCCGAAGGTCGTGCGGCTCCGATGCTCAGCGTGTGGACCTCGGGATGCATGAGGCAGTAGAGGTCGTTGAAGACCATCGGCGAGTAGGGGGAGCAGAGCCCGGAGAGCTTCTCCGAGGGTTGGTGCATGCATCCCCCCTTCTCCGTGGGGCTGATGATGAAGACCCCCATGTCATGCCTGGTGGCCGCCTCGACAGCACTCCAGTTGGTGCGGTTCATGAAATACCAGTGGAGGTTTACATAGTCGAAGGCATCGCTCTCCACGATCTCCTCGATGAGATCGCACGGGGCGTGCGTCGAGAAACCAAGGAAGGTGGCCCTTCCCTCATGGATGATCTGCCGCGCTGCCTCGAGCGCCCCGCCGGGGCGGATTGTCTCCTCCCAGCACTCCCGGTTGTTGATCCCGTGGATGGAGAGAAGGTCAACATGTCCCAACTGCAGGTTGCGCATCGACTGATCGAAGGTCGCGCGAAAGTCAGCGGCGGAGGACGGGGCGACCTTGGTCTGGATGATCATTTCCCCACGAGGGAGCCGGGGAAGGATTTTGCCCAACTGGACCTCCGAGGTTCCGTAGCCACGTGCGGTCTCGATGTGGTTGATGCCGGAGGCGAGCGCCTTGCGGATGCACTCCTCAAGGTTGGCCTGTCCCTCGGGCGTGATCCCGCCGGCATCCTTGTCGTTCCAACTGTGCTGGTAGCGCATCCCCCCGCAGGAGAGGACGGGCATCTCGAGACCGGTCCGGCCGAAGCGTCGGGTGATCATGGAATGAGTTTAAAAACGGAAACCGACTCAATCTCGGCCGTCTGAGGAAACATATCGAGCGGGGTCACCTGAACGAGACGATAGTTGCCGGCCAGTCGCTTGGCATCGCGGGCAAGCGTTGCCGGATTACACGATACATAGACAATGCGCGCAGGAGGATTTTGCAAAATGGCTTCCATGGCCAATTCAGCAAGCCCCTCAGAGGGGGGATCCAGCAGGAGGACGGTCTCCTCAGGCTTGCCGGCTCCCAGCGCCTCACTCAACTTCAGCTCCACATCACCCGCCAGATACTCCTCGTTCTCGGCGGCCTGACGGCTCGCCATCGCCACCGAGGCGATCGAGCGCTCGATGCCGATCACCTTCGTGAAGAGCTCCTGCAACTCATGGGCAAAGAACCCGGCTCCGCAATAGGCATCCACAAGCAATCCGGCGATCGGAGCGGCCTCGCCAGAAGGTCTGACGGCTTCCCGGACTGTCTCTTTCAGAATCTCAGCCACGGCATTGTTCACCTGGCGAAAGCCCCCATAGCGCTTCTTCTCACCGATAAGG
This sequence comes from Verrucomicrobiota bacterium, assembly GCA_021413925.1. NCBI lineage: Bacteria > Pseudomonadati > Verrucomicrobiota > Verrucomicrobiota bacterium. Next base: position 21,342 of record JAIOPL010000004.1, on the reverse strand, counting down.
TAGTCGCCGTCACGCGGGCGCTCCTTGAGCAGATCCTGGAATCCCAGATCAACCTCGGGCGAAGCGATCAGACACTTCTTCACCGGAATCACGCGGTTCGATCCCTCGGCAAAGAATCCAACATTCCCGTCACGCACATGGACGGCGATCCGGTTACGGTAGCCGTAGGGCTCTGGCGATGCGATCATCGGCAGTACAGGTGGTTCGCTTAGGCCCCCAAGCCTGCGCAGGGCCTCGCGGAGCTGAGTCTCCTTAATCTGCAGCTGATGGGGATAGTCGATATGCTGGTAGGAGCAACCACCGCATTTGAGGAACACAGGACACGGAGGCTCGACCCGGTAAGGTGAGGGCTCAAGCACTTCAAGCAGCCAGGCCTCCATCATGCGTGACTTCACCTTGGCGATTTTGACACGGACCTTTTCCTTCTCGATCACACCCGGCACAAAACAGGCCACCCCATCGATCCGGCCGACCCCCCTGCCGCCGAAGCCGATGTCATTGATTTCCACATCGATCTCCTGGCCCGTTTTGATTTTTGGGGCAGAGGATGTCTCGGAGCTGTTTTCTTTAGTGTCCATTCCCTAGGATCGTTCAAAGGCAACCCCGACCTAAAGAACGAAATACAGGATGAAATCAAAGAATCCTTCTCAAGCGGAGGTGCAGCTGCACCGCAGGTCATCAGACCGAGGCCAGGCAAGCAAACGTAGAGGTAGAGAAATGATTTACGCACAGGGATGAAGGAGATGAACCAAACCGCTGGGAAGCGGCGCGGAAGTTCACGCGAATGCGTGACCCGGAAGGGCGGTACTGCTTGCCGGGTAGCAAGTGCCGGCAAAGGGATAGTAAGAATGGCATTGTAGAAGTTGCTGCCAGGCAGAACTTCGCTACGGTTGGCCTTGGCATCACTCTTGCAAGTGAGCTTGTAAAGATGATCCCAAAGGCAACCGGCTTTGCTTTGCAAAGCCCATGCCAACTGGGTTGGACAAGCCGGGGATCTGACTCAGATTGGCCTCAGAAACAAGGTCTCGGTTGTGCCCCCCATTTTATCCCCTTCATCCCTGTAAAAAAAACTTCCATGCATCTCCATCCCTGTTTCCCTGTTTTGGCTATCCCGGTCGTTGCTGCGTCTCTGCGCCTCAGCGGGAATATTTCCAACCACCATGACCTCGCAACTTGACCTCAAATCCGACGAACGCTTCATGCGTCTGGCGATTCAGGAAGCAACGAAGGCCCAAGGACTGACAGCTCCGAATCCGGCCGTTGGAGCAGTGATTGTGAAAAACGGTAGAGTCATCGCCAAGGGATACCACCATGCCGCAGGCCTCCCCCACGCAGAGATCGAGGCCATCAGAAAACTGATTTCCGATTTTCCCCTTCAGCCTTCAGCCTCCAGCCTTCAGCCTCGTCCGCTTGCGGACGCGACCCTCTACGTCACACTGGAACCCTGCTCCTCCCACGGGAAGACCCCACCATGCACGGAGGCGATTATCGGGGCAGGAATCTCACGAGTCGTCTACGGCGCCACCGACCCCGACAAACGACACAAGGGACGGGCGGCAAAGATTCTCAGCAAGGCCGGCATCAAAGTGACCGAGGGGATCCTCTCAAGGGAATGTGCCACGTTAAACTCCCATTGGAACCACCGTGCCTCTACAGGCCTTCCCTGGGTCATCGCTAAGGCGGGGATGTCACTCGACGGACGGATCGACTCACCTCCCCATCGGAGATGGATCACCTCGGCAGCCAGTCGCAGAGAAGCCATGAGCCTCAGGGCCTCCGTCGAGGCAATCCTTATCGGAGCAGGCACCGTCCGTACCGATGATCCCTCCCTCACCATCCGAGGCATCAAACTTCCAAAAGGTCATCCCCAACCATGGAGAGTCGTCTGGTCACGCACCGGCAAGATCCCCAAGAAATCCAAACTCCTCACCGACACCCACCGCGCCCGCACACTGGTCTTCAGCAGCATGACGCTCCGGAAGGTCCTGCAGGAACTTGGCAAGTGTGGCATCTCCAGCGTCCTGATCGAGGGTGGCGGACAAACGCTTGGAGAAGCCTTCAGGCGCAAGCTTGTCGACGAAGTCCGCTTCTTCCTCGCCCCGGTGATTCAAGGCGGAAGCGTCCCCGCCGTCAGCGGCCGAATCTTCCCTACCCAACTGAAGGATGTCACCTACACCAAGATCGGATCAGACGTGATGATCTCAGGGATTGTGAGGAAGGGGTGAAGCTGCATATTTAATCTGGGACTCAGGAAAGAGACTGGGAGGTTGCAGCAGAGAACCGAATGATCTAGATTCATTATATGTCTTCCACGGTCACAATTGAGTTGGACGATGCGGCAACTTCAACCCTCCGATCCTTGGCTGAAACATGGCATCTTGCTCCACAGGAAGCCTTGAAAAGAGCCGTCTCGGTAGCCGCAAGCACTCTCCCAATAGAACCCGTCGCTTCGGCACTCCAAGCTCTCAGGCAACTCCAACGCGAAGTTTGCCTTACTTCTGCGCAGGCAGATGCCTGGAAAGACTCCGTTGTCCAGGCGCGACGTTAACATTTTAGACATCAGGGTATCGTGATCCATCTGGACACCAACTTCCTGATCGATGCCCTCGTCACCACGAGCAGCCAATCCTCACTTCTCTCAGAATGGATTGAAAGTGGATCACCGATTGGTATCAGTGCCGTGGCATGGGGAGAGTTCCTCTGCGGTCCTAACTCGCAACATTCAGTCACCCTTTGCCGTCGAATTCTTCCTATCGTGGAAGCAATGATTGGTAAGGATGCCGAACTCGCTGCGGAACTTTTTAACAAGTCAGGGCGCCGCTCCAAAAGCTATGCTGACTGTTGCATCGCCGCCGTAGCCATAAGGTGCAACGCATCACTTGCATCGGGTAACAGAACTGATTTCGAGCCTCTCGTTACACTAGGGTTAAAACTCCTCTAACTTTTTTCGGCGTTCGTGTCCTTTCGTGCGGTTCGTGGTTCTTTCTCAGGAATCCCTTTCAACCTTCATTACCTTTTGCATTCTAACGCCCCCCATTACACATCCCTTATTTCATATTTACCCACCGCAATACCAAACACTTCACACAGATCCCCGGTCTGGAAGTCGCGGCGTATGCGTTGAAGGGCTAATCCAAGGCGGAAGCGTCCCCGCCGTCAGCGCCCGAATCTCCTCCGTACATCTGACTGATGCCAGCTACACCAAGATCGGATCGGACGTGATGATCTCAGGGTTGGTCAGGAAGTAAGTTTTCTCTTAAATAGCTCCAAAGTAATTTCCCAGCCGATTCGGGTCGCCGTCGCGTCATAGCGGATTCCCTCATCCCGGGCAAAGGCATGGGCCGTGTTGAACTCGTGCCAGGTGAAGTTCCGCCCAGTCTCAGTTAAATGATCGTAGATCTTCCGGCGTCCCTCGGCAGGGACATGGGGATCCTGACGGCCGAAGATCATGAGCAACTCCGATGTGATCTCTCTGCTGCGAGCGAGGGTATCATCGCTCTGGCCCTTACCTAATGTAGCCGAGTGGATATCGGTCGGGAACCAGCAAGCTGAGGCCTGCACCCGCGTGTCCAAAGCGGCACGGAAGGCCAGATGGCCGCCTAGGCAGAAGCCGATCGTCCCTACACCTTTCCTCCGATACTCCGGACGACTCAGAACGTAATCGATCAAGGCCTTGGCATCGGAATCAAATCCCGAGACCGGTTTCTCAAACTTAAGGAAATTTCCCCGGTCGGTTCCTTCTTTGTCATAACAGAGAACTGTCCCCGGAGCCTCGTACTCATGGTAGACCTCGGGGATAAGCACTTCGAAGCCCTCGCACGCAAGACGCGCCGCCAGACGGGCGATCGGTCCCGTCATCTGGTAGATCTCGGAATAGAGGATCACGGCGGGCCAGCTTCCCTCCTGCGGAAGAAAGCGATGCACACGCATCGGTCCGGTCGGAGTTGGAAGATCAATGAAGGCAGGTTCCTGGATGGTCATTGGTGCGAATTAATCTGGAACTCAGGAACTCAGGAAGAGAGAACTGATGAAGCATGAGCAATCCCATCATAAGAACCGTAATCAGGACTAAGTTCCTCCTGACCTCACGGAAGAGGGCCTCGCAGATCATCCGCACCCATGCTGGCTCCTATCTGAAACTTGCGAAGCAGATGGAATCCGAGAATGGTGCCAAACCGGTCACAGTTCCCACGATGATCGGAGTCGACCCGGAGATGCGGGGATGGTCCTTTTTCCAAATCCTTGAGCACAATGCGTTCGTAAACGGGATGATCCAACGAAATGTCCGGCAACTGTCTCTGGGTAAGGATCCGACACCAGAGCACCCGATCAATCCGAAGACCGACGTACTCCCCGAGGGACTATCAGGCCCCGAGCAGGTGGAGGCCTTCCGCCAATCAATCGACGACTATCTGATCATGATTGGGACATTGCCTCCGCTCCGTGGTACAGCTGAGACTCCCCACTCCGTTTTCGGATCTTTCGATGCCCACAAGTGGCATTGCATGTTCGGATTCCACCTCGGACTCCACCTCAAGCAGGCAGAACGGGTCCTGGCCATGGTCGCCGGAGAGTGATGCATTGGCTTGAGGGGATTCCCGTGGCATGATCAACCATGCCTCAGCGCCGACCTTTCCGAAAAAAGCCGGACAATGAACCGGTACCCGGCGGTCCCGACGATGCCCTGAGCGGTCAGGTAGAGCGCGTCACCTTCCACAACGAGGAGACCGGTTTCTGCATCCTTAAGGTGAAGGTGCAGGGCCGCAAGGAACCGCTTGCCGTCCTCGGTTCCCTACCCTCCGTGGCACCAGGGGAATGGATCACCGCCCAGGGTACCTGGGAGAAGGACCGCGACCACGGCATCCAGCTGAAGGCTCACACCTTGAAGACCCAGCCGCCCACATCGCTCGAGGGTATAGAGAAATACCTCGGCAGCGGGATGATCAAAGGGATCGGTCCTGTCTATGCCACCAAGCTTGTGAAGAGATTCGGAGTCAAAGTTTTCGACATCATCGAGAACCAGTCAAAGCGTCTTCAAGAAGTCGAGGGAATCGGACGGGAGCGCCGCCAGCGGATCAAGGATGCTTGGGCCGAGCAGAAGGTGGTGCGGGACATCATGCTCTTTCTCCATGCCCACGGACTCGGGACGAATCGCGCCGTCCGAATCTATAAATCCTACGGGGTAGAGGCGATCGAACTAATCAGGGCTGACCCCTACCGACTAGCGCGTGACATTCATGGAATCGGTTTCCATTCCGCGGACGGAGTCGCCGAGAAGCTGGGTCTGCAAGCGGATTCCCTGCTCCGCGCACGAGCAGCCCTGGAACATCTGCTCGATCAAGCTACGACCGAGGGGCACTGTGCCTTACCCCGTCGTGAACTGCTGGAGGGAGCCACCCGGCTACTGGAAGTCGACGAAGGGATTGTCGCGCAGGCCTTTGAGCGCCATCTCAAGGATGACCGGATCATCTCCGAAAAGATCGAAGGGGAGGAGATGATCTTCATCCCCCTGTTACGTGATGCCGAGGAACGGATTGCCAGACAGCTAAGACGCCTTTCGGAGGCCAAGGAACCCGAACCGCCAATCGATGTGGAGAAGGCGATCCCCTGGGTCGAGGAAAAGACAGGACGCAAACTCTCCCCCAGCCAGCACGAGGCACTCAAAATCGCACTGCGTAGCCGCGCCGTGGTGATCACCGGGGGACCGGGCGTCGGCAAGACAACTCTGGTGCAGTCACTCCTGAAGATTCTCACCGCCAAGAAGCTCACGTGCATCCTGGCAGCCCCCACGGGTCGCGCCGCACAGCGGATGGCGGAAGCCACGGGACTCGAAGCCTCAACGCTCCACCGACTCCTGGAGTTTCAGCCGGCACGAGGTGGCTTCCAGCGGAATGCATCGAACCCCCTGGAAGGCGATGTCGTTGTCATCGACGAGGTCTCCATGGTCGACGTTCCCCTCATGAGCCGGCTCCTGGATGCTCTGCCACGAAAAGCCAGGCTGATCCTGGTCGGGGATGCCGATCAGCTACCTAGCGTCGGCCCGGGACTCGTCCTTGGAGACATCATCCGCAGCGGAATGATTCCGGTAGTTCACCTCAAGGAGATCTTCCGCCAGACTGGTGACAGTCGCATCATCAGCGGGGCTCATTCCATCAACCGCGGTGAGATTCCCGATATCATCGAGGCACCGAAGGATTCTGACTTTGTCTTCATCGACCGCGAGGATCCCGAGGAATGCGCCGCGACTCTGGTATCGATGGTGCGTGACCGCCTGCCCAAGCATCTCGGCGTCGATCCGATCGAGGGGATTCAGATACTGAGCCCGATGCACCGCGGCAGCCTCGGTATCAAGGAGTTAAATCTCCGCCTCCAAGCCGCGCTGAATCCTAAAAGCGAATACCGCGATGAATACCAGGCCTACGGTAATCTCTTCCGGGTAGGCGACAAGGTCATCCAGACCTCCAACAACTACGACAAGGAGGTCTTCAACGGCGACATCGGCCGGATCCGCTCCATGGATCGGGAAGAGAAGCAGTTGCTGGTCCGCTTCGGAACGCGCGAGGTGATCTACGAGTTCAATGAGCTCGACGAGCTGGAGCTGGCCTATGCCATCACCATCCACAAGAGCCAGGGTTCGGAATTCCCGGTGGTCGTGATTCCTCTGGCCATGCAGCAGTACCTCCTACTCCAGAGAAACCTGCTCTATACCGGGGTGACCCGCGGAAAAAGGATGGTCGTACTGGTGGGCCAGAAAAAAGCGCTCGGCATGGCTGTCCGAAACGAGTCAACCCGCCATCGTCATGGCGGGCTGCTTCATCGTTTGGCGGGAAACTGATCGGGCTCCCCAGAGCGTTATCGGTTAGGCGGCATGGGCCAGGTAGTTCTCCGGAGTTGCCCGTTCGCGCTTCGCCAGGGCTTTGCGCATTTTGCTCAGGGCGATGTTCTGTAGCTGGCGGATCCGCTCGCGGGTGACCCCGAACTTCTCACCCACTTCCTCAAGTGTAATCGGATCGTTTCCGTCGAGACCGAACCGGGCTGCGATGATCTTGTGCTCGCGTTCATCGAGTTGCCCAAGCAGATCCACGACCTCCAACTGCATGTTCTTGTCGCTCAGGTTCTCGAAGGGATCGACTGCAGCCACATCTCCGACCATCTCGCCGAACTCCGTAGAGTCTTCATCACCGAGAGGAGCATCCAGCGACGCGGGTCGGATAGCTGCCTGCTTGAGCAAGGTTACCTTGCCGGCATCCATGCCTACCTCCTCGGCGATCTCCTCGTCCGTGGCTTCGCGCCCGAGTTCATCGCTGAGTCCTGCGCCGACGCGGCGGATCTTGGCGATCTTGTCTACCAGATGGACCGGCAGGCGGATCGTCTTGCCCTGATTCGCAAGGGCCCGCTTGATCGACTGTTTGATCCACCAGGATCCGTAGGTGGAGAGCTTTCCTCCCTTGGCCGGATCGAAGCGCTCAACAGCTTTCATGAGGCCGATATTTCCCTCGGAGATAAGGTCGAGGAGGGGAAGTCCCAGATTGGCGTAGTCACGGGCGATCTTCACCACGAGGCGGAGGTTGCCTCTGATCATTTCGTCAGTAGCGGCCTTGTCCCCTTTCTTGATCTTGGCAGCAAGGTTGATTTCCTGCACAGGCGTCAGCAGCGGGTACTGGGCAATTTGGCGCAGGTAGAGTTGGAATCCGGAATCTGAGTCTTCGTAGTTCATGATGTGTTTTGTTTGGGTGTTTCCTTTTGCTTATTTGACAAACCCTTCGGCACGTGCGTTCGAAATCTTTTCATAAATCGCATCACCTTGTTTACAAAGCCTCGGCCATGTGTGATGGGTTCTTCTTAAGTCCATCATGATCACCCGTGTATTTTCCGCAGCCGTGGTCGGCATCGACGCAACCGAAATCGAAATCGAAGTCAACACGGGGCCAGGCGAGCCCTCGATCATTGTGGTGGGCCTCCCGGACGCGGCGGTGAAGGAAAGCAAGGACCGGGTGATCGCTGCACTCTCGAACAGCGGTTATCGATGGCCTCGCAAACGCACGACTGTGAATCTCGCGCCGGCGGATATCAGAAAGCAGGGCCCGAGCTTCGACCTACCAATCGCTATCGGCATGATAGCCACGGACCGTGAGGAAGATCTACCCAGACTCTCCCGCTGCTCCGTCGCCGGGGAGTTGGCCCTGACCGGTGAAGTGCGCCCTATCAAGGGAGCGCTTCCACTCACGCTGGAGGCTCGTGCCCAGGGGCGTAAAGCGGTGATCCTTCCCCTTGCCAATGTGAGGGAAGCTTCCGTCGTTCAAGGGATCGAAGTCTATGGAGTGAAAAACTTACGCGAGGCATACGAGTTTCTGAGCAAAGCCTCGGAACTCACGCCGGTCGTGAGCGATCTCTTGGAGCACTGGCCACAGGAGCATTCCTTCGAAGTCGATTTCTCCGAAGTCAAGGGACAGCACCAGGTGAAGCGTGCGATCGAGGTGGCTGTGGCCGGAGGGCACAATCTCCTGCTTCTCGGCCCACCCGGATCGGGCAAGTCGATGCTCGCAAAGCGCATCCCCACGATCATGCCGCCGATGTCACTCGAGGAGTCGATCGACACAACCAAGATTCACTCCGTATGCGGGCTTCTCTCTCCCGGTGAGGCCATTGTCCGTCAGCGCCCCTTTCGTGATCCCCATCACACGATCTCGGATATCGGCCTGCTCGGGGGTACAAGCAATATCACTCCGGGGGAAGTCAGCCTAGCTCATCACGGGGTGCTTTTCCTGGACGAGCTTCCGGAATTCCATCGCTCGACCCTGGAAGTGCTCCGTCAGCCCCTTGAGACTGGCTCTGTAGTAATTACAAGAGCCCGTGGAACAATGAGTTTTCCATGTGAATTCATGCTCGTCGCAGCCATGAATCCCTGTCCCTGCGGCTATTACGGCGACCCTAAAAGGGAGTGTAAATGCTCTGGCAATCAGGTTGAACGCTACCGGCAGAAGATCTCCGGCCCTCTCCTCGACCGGATTGATCTCCATGTTGAGGCCCCTGCCGTGGAGTACAAAGATCTCTCGGACAATACTCCCGCTGAGTCTTCTGCAACAATCAGAGATAGGGTTGTCTTAGCACGTGACATCCAACAAAAACTCTTCGCCAAGTCACGAAGGGTAAAGAAAGTTACCTGCAACGCTCGCATGAGCCACGCCCAACTCAAGGAACATTGCAGACTGGATGACCATGGCAACGAACTCCTGAAGAACGCCATGAGCGACCTGAACTTCAGCGCCCGTGCCTATGACCGCATACTCAAGGTCGCACGAACTATCGCTGATCTGGCCGGAAGTGACTCCATCGCCTCAGATCATCTCCTGGAGGCGCTAAGCTACCGGAATCTTGATCGCAGGCTCCATTAGGAGCGGCAAATTCGGACGGTGTTCACGAACCTCTTCAGAGCGAAGGAGTCCCTTGGAAAAACCGAGACTCGGGCTGGCTCCATGAATGCATAAAAGCCATCCCCCGTTGCCAAAAGAGGATGGGTCTTCTGGTGTCAGTCTGAGCAGTTCTTCAGGAGGCCTTCTTCCTGCTCTTCCGACGATACGCGATCAAGAGTGCCAAGGCACCGAGACCTAGCAAGGCGTAGGTCGAGGGTTCTGGAACTGAAGTCACGCTGAACAGCCCAGTCTCAGTGCCTTGGTACAGGACTCCGCTAGGCCCGATCACACCGACCATCTGCAACGTATTGGCGGTTCCAACATCTGTACTGCTCAACACTGATCCGTCCTCCGGATTCACCGTAACGAAACTATATATCCCCGTATTGGTTGAGTACGTAACTGAGTAGATTAGATTGTCGGCTGTGGAGAGACGCGGCACCGCTGCGGAAGCCAGTGTCTGGTTCATCCAGACATTAGTTAGACCGCTACCATCTGCCAGGACGTCGACACGCTGCATTCCACCGACAAACGGGGCATTCGTCGGAATGCTGGGTCCGGTGGCGGCACCGGGAGGATAGACGTATCCGTAAGTACTCGACAGATAAATGCTGTTGCCAACGGCTATTGCGGCGTCCTCCGTCCCGCTATTCACTCCGGAGGTCAGGAAGGGGGATGATCCGATGAGACCTCCGTTTGTGGCATTGAACACGAGCATATGCTCCTGCGGGGCCGCGTTATCGGTGATCGTGAGATATTCAAAACCGGTGGTTGGCCCGAAGAACGACGGTGTGGACCCCGTGCCCCAGCTTAACTGACCCGGCTTGCGGGCTGGCCCCCGGTCATAGGCCGTGCGCCAATTCTCGGTCACTGCGCCGTTTGTGCCATTGGCATTGAACATGTAGAGGGCAGCCGTCGACGCCACGGCCACACCGGTAGGCGAGGAGGAAATGCTGTTGGCAACCTGCTCTCCTGCAGGCAACTGAAAGGCGAAGGTTTGCTTGGAAAAAGGCGAATAATACCCCACCACGGCACCTGCGTTTGTAGTCGCTCCCTGCGCCGTAGCAAACCAGACATTGCCCTGATAATCTGGCGTGAGTCCCACCACATCAGGATAACCGATCTGCACGGACTGTTGCACCGTCAACTGCCACGAACCATTGGTTTGCTGAGAGTGACTGATGCGTTGCAGGTCACCATTGGCGTTTACAAGGACAAGGTTGCTGTTGTTGTCCAGATAGGAATAGATACCCCCGGCAAGGTCGCTCGTGGTCGACTTCACTAGTTTCATCTCGGCTTGACTGGCCAAAGACACCGGGTCCAGCAGGTAGACATAGGGTGTCTGGTCCAATATCTTGGTCGCCACGCTTACCAACATCCCATCGCTAGCCATAAGGATTGAAGCAAAGACGGCACCATAGGATTGGGAAACAAAGGAGACCGGACCCACCCCGGGACCCGGATTTGCGGTGGCGTCTGACGATGCCGCATTGGCATGCATGGTGGAGGTGCCATCCGGTCCCATGTAGGGATTCGGCGGGGGGAAGTTCTGGGCAGAAACATTGACCGCGCAAATGATTGCGGCCAAGGAGGCCGGCAGAAAACGTTCAACAACCTGCGGAAAAATAGAGCGCAACGGCAGGAACACCTCAGACACTCGGGAGAGAACTGATTCGGTGCAACATTTCGACATGAAAAAAGAAGATTCGGTAAAAAAGGAGAATAGTATAGTTGAAAAAGTTATCCACCAGGCTCCGAGACAGAAAAGATAAAGGAGAAGTGATGACTAAACCCAACCACATAGCAACTCCGTCGCTCTTTGTACTATCCAACTATCCCCCTGGAACCTCCTCAGAATGAAGAAACTCTCCGGAATCTCAAGAAATACGGCTGACGGGATTTGAAACCGTTACTTCAATAAACCCATTCTCTAGGTCCAGAGATGGGAAAAGGTGGCTATAACACAAACCACTTGAAGCTGGCTCTGTAGTAATTACACGGGCCCGTGGAACAATGAGTTTTCCATGTGAATTCATGCTCGTCGCAGCCATGAATCCCTGTCCCTGCGGCTACTACGGCGATCCTAAGCGTCAATGCCGTTGCTCTCCCGGACAGGTAGAGCGCTATCGTCAGAAGATCTCGGGTCCGCTTCTCGACCTTATACCATCTCCACTCTTATTCCGGTAGAATCAGCAGGTTCTTTCGGCGATGGGCGTTGTTGTCATCCCTCGGGTTATCTTCAGATAGCCCTCAGTCTTCCGCCTAGCCCATCACCAAAATTCCTTCGCCAATTCCACCAGACTAATCGCGTAAATGGTATTATTGATCTCCACGTGGAGGCCCCGTCCGTGGAGTACAAGGAACTATCCGACAACGTGCCGGCAGAATCCTCTGCAATCATCAGGGAGAGAATCGTCAGCGCCCGGGAGATTCAGAACCGACGGTTTACAAAGTCCAGGAAGGTCACCTTCAATGCCCGCATGAGTCACGCACAGCTCAAGGAACACTGCAGACTGGATGCCCGTGGCAACGAACTCCTCAAGAACGCCATGACGGATCTCAACTTCAGCGCACGCGCTTACGACCGTATCCTGAAAGTCGCGCTTACCATTGCCGACTTGAATGCAAGTCCTGTTATTTCGCCCGATCATCTCCTGGAAGCCCTCAGCTACCGGAATCTGGACCGGAATGTCTGGCAGTGATTCTTAGCCCAGAAACTGCGGATGGGCGATGAGACGGGCGTAGTCCTCGGGTGAGATGGGTCCCCTCTCATTGTTGCGGCCACGCATCGGCTCGGCGTTCGTTGAAGAACGGACCCGAGTTAGCCAAGTGGCGTCGAGCGGCTCCTTGAGAAGATCAAGTCGGTTTGCCGCGATTGTCGTTACTTCCTTCTCACCTGTTGGCACCCCTGTGCCGACAAACCATCCCGCCAGCAGCATCGTCACGCGGACAGAGGTCGATCGGGTGTAGTTCGTCATCGTGCAACCCGGAGCCCCCGGAGCACTCACGGCCCCCCACATCGATCGGAATGTCTCCAGATTCCACATCTCGGAGTTCTGGGCTGGCGAGTAGGGATCAAAGAAGATGACGGAGGGGGCCGGCGCATCATGAGGCTGCCTGGAGAAATCCCCCCGGTGGAGTCGCCAGTCAATCGAGGGTGCGGGTGATGCTTTCCCAGTCTCCAGTAGTTCGCGGAGGATAGTTTCCCAACCGGCCAGGTATTCCAGCTCTCCGGCATGACCGAGGGCAAACTCCAGCACCTCCGTCGAGATCTCATAACTATGGATCTCAACAGGCGTAGAGCTCTCACGATTTCCAGAATTGATCACCTCACTGATGACCTCGATCGCCGTGATAGCGTTACCAGCAGGGCCGAGGCCGATGTCCCAAATAACAAAAGGATCGTGGCGCTCCCATTCCCTCACCCGTTCCGCAAGACGCTGCTGGCCGACATGGAGCTCGAGAGCTTCGGTGCGAGGGTCCGTTCCGATATGCATCGTCTCCCCGTGCGCCTTGGAGCGGATGCTCCGCCCCCCCCCTTTCAGGGTGACAAGTTCGAAGGCCGCGTCGGTGCTCATGATTGTAGCCTAGGGAAGCGCTGAATAAATCCCATGGAATTTGAGGTTGAAATTGGCATCGGCTTCCTTGTGTTTCCGGAATTTGTCGAAATTGTCACAATGAATGCTTTGCATGACGAGATATGTGCTTTAGGGTAAAAAAATCTCCTCGGAGAAATAACGCAGCCGCGAGGTATCGGGGGGTATTCTCGAGGCTGCGTTATCCGAAGGGGATGACTTTTTAAGGCCGCTGGTACTCTGTACTTGGCGGTCTCTTTTTTTGAGCAGATCACTCGTAAATCTCTAAAGATAAGCAAATTGCTTGGTTGTCTAATCACCTTCGGAAAGCACTTTTCAATTATGATGTCCTAGTGAAGGAACACTCCTCGCCACAGGAAAACCGGCATGGGGTATGGAAACGCCTCAAGGATCACCCTCTTTCGAAGTGTGGCCCCGGGTTGATAACGGGTGTGGCTGATGATGATCCAAGCGGTGTGGTTACCTACTCGCAGGCGGGAGCGCAGTTCGGCTTGAACATGCTCTGGACAATGCCTCTGGCTTTTCCATTGATGGCCGCCATCCAGTTTATTTGTGGGCTGATCGGCAGGGTTACCGGACGGGGCCTAGCGGCCAATATCAAGGACGCGTTCCCTCCCCTTATTCTGAAGGGAGTCGTTATTCTTCTGCTGGTGGCGAACACACTCAATATCGCCGCCGATGTGGCAGCGATGGGCGAGGTCGGCGAATTGGTCACAGGGATGAACCCCCGGTTCATGACACTCCTGTTCGTTGCGGTGACACTCCTGCTCCAGGTGCTCGTCCCTTACCATCGGTATGTTTTTTATCTGAAGTGGCTCACCCTCTCTTTGCTGGCCTATGCGGCCGTTCTCTTCACCGTCAATGTCCCGTGGTATGAGGTGGCAATCCGCACGGTCTGGCCGAAGTTTACCCCGAATGCACAGGCCGCCACCATGATAGTGGCCGTCTTCGGTACCACGATCAGCCCCTACCTCTTCTTCTGGCAAGCCTCGGAGGAGGTCGAAGAGATGCACCGCGACCAGGGGAAGCTCCCCCTCTTGAAAGATCCCACCTCGGCTCCCAAGGAACTCCGCCGCATCCGATGGGACACCTGGAGCGGGATGTTCTACTCCAACATTACTGCCTATTTCATCATCCTGGCCACGACAGTGACGCTCCATGCAGCCGGCATCACCGACATCCAGACAGCATCCCAAGCCGCCACTGCCCTCCGCCCCCTCGCGGGTGACTTGGCCTTTCTCCTCTTCGCGATGGGAATCATGGGCGTTGGACTGATCGGCGTCCCCGTGCTCGCAGGATCAGCGGGATACGCCCTATCCGAGGCCATGGGATGGAAGTGGGGGCTGGAAAGGAAGGTCCGTGATGCACGCGGTTTTTACGGTGTGATTATCATCAGCGTGCTTGCCGCTCTGGGTATCCAATACTCGCCGATTAGTCCCATGAAGGCTCTTGTCTGGAGCGCCGTGATCAATGGTGTAGTGGCCGTCCCCCTGATGGCCGTGATCATCATCCTGGCATCCAAGAAGTCCGTGATGGGCGACTACACGGCAAGCCGACCGATCGTCATCCTCGGATGGATCGCCACGGCGATCATGGGAGTAGCCGCCCTGGGGATGCTGATTCTGGGCTAATCAGCGAAGAAGGGATTAGCCCGCCTTTGTTCCCCGACGGTCGTCAGGGGACCATGTCCCGGGCAGATGATGGTCTCATCCAGCAGTGACAAGATCTCCTGTCGGCTGGTCCTTAGCGCCTCATCATAGCTGACTTTGCCTCCTCCCATAGAGCCTGCAAACATGGCATCTCCAACAATCGCAAGGCTCTTCGAGAGCCCCTCCACCACATAGGTGATCCCCCCGGTGGCATGACCGCTGGTCCTACGAGTAGAGACCGTCAGGCTGCCGATAGAAAAACTAGTTCCCGGTTGGAAGGCTTCCGCCCCCTCGAGCGGTTCCAGCGCGGAGACCAGCGCCTGCGCGCCCGTCTTGGCGAGCACCCGGTCGAGATCCAGAATATGATCGCCGTGGATATGAGTGATGAAGATCTGTCTCACCTGCAGATTGTTCGTTGAGGCAAAGACGAGCATAGACTCGGCATCACTCCCGGTATCGAAGAACGCGGCCTCGCGAGTTTCGGGATCCCAGACCACGAAGGAATTCACCATCATGTCGTGATAGGGAGTGCTCGTGCAGAAGAGTCCCTCGGGAGGCTCCACATGTGCCGGGACATACCGGCCGTTCGCCATCTCGGTCAGCGACCTAGCTCCCAGACTGAGAACCCCGGAAACCCGGCGAAGGATTTCAGCATCCATTCCGCAACTCTTGAGTTCGCGGATCTCCTCAACCATGACCCCTGCGCGAGCTGCAAGAGCCTCATCGGAGAGCGAAAGCCCACGCTGGGCCTTGCCTAGGATGTCAGCGGGCGTGTCTTCAAGGGGAAGCGATGCAAAGGCAATGTCCATGAGAGTTTTAAAAGATATTGATGGCGGAATCCTTGTAAAAACCTTCAGGTCTCTTCAGCTGAAAAGACTCGAAGGTTTTAGTCACTAAAGCCTAGGGCCTAGGCCTTACCTCCAAAGGTGACGAAATCATCCACGTCCAGAAGCTCGAACCAGGCGCCGATATCATCCCTGTGCGGAGCGATTTTCTTCTGGGCCTCGTGCATGTACTCGCGGGTATCCACGGATGAGGGAACGCGGCTCTCTTGCCAGGAGGACCATGACTTGATTTCAAGTTCTGTCGACTTGGTTGCGGAGTTGGCTTTGATCCACTCGAGAATTTCTCCGTCGCCTTTACCGGCTTTAATTTCCACGAGGAGAGCTTCCGGATCAACTCCGGTGAATTTCAAGAAGTGCTCATCAAGCGGGCAGTTGTAGTGATACTCGCCGTTGGTACCGGCAACGGTGGCACGGCCCTTGTCGAGCATGCGGGGAAGAATGACATAACCGCCGAGGCGGACGCGGGGACTGCGGGGAGCGTGTTGTGTGAGGTTCATAGGTGTCGGTCGTGTGTTATACCCATCATGTCCCCAGATCACCCAAAGGTCTAGGGGGATGAGTAGCCGAGGAGTTTAGGCTACAGGCTGTTAGGCTTTTAGGGGCTGAGACAGCGAAGGATTCACAGTGATCAAGGGGATAAAAGGGATGGGCTGAATGATCCGGCTTGGATGGGGATGCTTGTTGTCCTACACTCCGACATCCCCGATGCCCCTCCACCAGAAAGCCCAATCGTTTACCAAGTCCGGGCTATTTACCGGGGTGAGGTTCTTTGATCATCTAGAGAAGCGGATCGGGGCGGTCCCGGAGATCAAGGGGAAGGGTTATGATCTACTGAACGTGTCCTTTGAGTGATTCGAGTGCCGAGTTAAAATTCCCTCAGCAACCGCCCAGACTTGACCAAGGGGGTTTTGAAGCCGTTCTCCCTCAGGGCATACCAGAAGGTGACCGCATTGATTCCCAGAATCGGAATGCCCAGCTTCGACTCCAGCTTCTCGGTGACATGGATCATGCTCATGTTCGTGCCCAATTGGACGACTGCATCGAGATGGTTTTCAGGCGTCGCCAGACACCTTACGATCACCTCCTCCTTAGCCGAGTCGGGAATGTGGGCGATATCCATAGCGTTGGCGCAAGCAAAGCCGAAGCTTGCGACAACCTCGTATCCGAGATCCTCGAACATCTTGATGGCATTCTCATTTCCTTTCTTATCAAAGGGAGTGATCAGGCCGATCCGCTTTGCCTTGTACTTCTTCAAGGCGGCATCAGCTGCATCATGCCATGTTGCCCATGAATAGTCGTAACGGGACTCGATACCGCTCATCAGTGATCTGATCTCACCGATGCCGTACAGGATATGCTCCAAGCTCATGCCCATGATGAGGTATTCTGGCTGCGCCAGGGTTGCCTGCTGGATGGCCTTGTCCAGTCCGGCAATGAATTGATCCTTGTAGGCAAGCAGATCAGCCTCCGTCTTGAGCTGCGCCTTGGGGGTTTGTATGTTGACCGTGTGGATCCCCACCCCGTCAAGCCCTCCGGCGCCTTGATTGTTGCAGATGATGCTCCAGAGTTCCGACTCCATGCTCGTGTTGGTGGCAGGGATCAGGAGACCGAACTTCCTTTTGAAGCTCCTCACATCGGGCTGACCCGGCGAAGTGACCATGTTGATTCCTGAAAATGGCTTCCCATTCATCACCATGCCTGATGAAGCGATCGATGGCATCGGCGCCTTATTGACGTCCGGCAAATGAATAACCTTTCCTGAAAGAGCTCCGATAATCTTCCGGTTGTCCATGATCCCATCATTGGTCAGTGAGAGGGTATCGTGTGGCAAGGATGATTGTTGCCCGATTCCAGCCAGCGATACGGACTGCAGAGTTACCGCAGTAGCAACAAATCCTATCACTGCGGTGAGCCTCCTCATGTTTTGCAATCAGGATGCTCTAAGTCCTTGGAACGTCTCTCCGGATCAATCCCTTGGAGATCACCATTCGACGCCGAATTCAGGCCCCGCATCCAGCATGCGCTGGACCATTCCGGGACTTGGCGGCGGCGGCACCTCCTCTCCCTCACCAACAGGATCCAATGTCTTCTCAAACCACCCCTCCATCCCAGACGGGGTGAAGGTCGCGATCATCTTGGCCTGGCCTGATCCCGTGTTGCGATAGGTGTGAGGAACCCCACGCGGTGCATGGACGAAATCTCCGGCTCGGACATCGACACTCTTGCCCCCCACCTCGATCTCCAACTCCCCTTCCAGGAGATAGAAACATTCATCCTCCCGGAGATGGGTGTGCATCGGAGGTCCACCGCCTGGCGGCACCAGGCACTCCACGATAAAACAGGAGCCACCGCTGGTTTCCCCCGTGATCAGGAAGCGGTAGCGGTCACCGCCGGGACCCCAGAAGGATTTCCCTGAACCGAGTGGAACGTGAATGACGCGCGTCGTGGTCATGACATGAGTATTGTGGAGAAATAACCGATACTTATTGGACCCCTGATCAGCATGGCAATCAATCGTGGGCGACCACGGTCCCCTCGATGACTTCAGGCTTCTGCTTCATGATCTGGGAGTCCGTGAAGTTCTCGTGAACCCACTCGGCGGCCAGAGGCACCGAGGCCTCCGCCTCTTCCCGGCTACCGAAAAGACTGAAGGAGGCTCCCTCGCCCTTTCCGTTATCGAGCCAGTAGTAGCGGACAAACCCCTTGGCATTCTTCATGGTCGGCATGAAGCCGTTGGTAAGCTTCTCGGCGATCTCCTTACTGTCCTTGGGATCGAAGTGGTAGTGGCGTATGACGGCGTGCATGGGTGGATCGCATTCCTTGCCCATCCGGACGGCAAGTCAAAAGGATGGTAGAGAGGCAGAAGAATTTCGCGCAGGCGTTACGGATGCGCGAGTCCTTTTAATTATCGACGGTCAAGATGATCGCCCAAAAAACGACTGATTGAACGCAAGATGCTCTAGATAATGAGTGAGGATGGAGACTGTTAGGCGTCAATCCACCTAAAGACCCTTTTTCTGAGGAACTTTGACAATGCGATTGGTGTCGTAGCCCTGGTTGGCGGCCTTTTGCAGAAGCGCCTGATACGTGATTTCAGGCAAGGTCGGTGTCCGCGCCATGATCCAGATCAGATCCCTTGATGGGTAACCAATGATGGTTGTGCTGTAATCAGGTGCGAGATCGATGACGAGGTAGGGAGCCTTGAAGGGCCAGAGAAACTGGACTCCCCAACGGGCATTGGTCTTAGTGTCGAGCACAGTTCCGATCGCATGCATCGCCTGGCGTTTTGCCGTGAGGACCTTCTTGTGAAAGGCATAAGTAATATCGATCCGACCATCTGGCCTCATCTTGTAGATATCCATCGTCCCCACATTGTTCTTCTCGACGATCCACGGGATAGTGCCGATCACATACCACTCACCCATGAACCGGTTCAGATCCACATGATCAACCGTTCTCAAAGGTGCTTTTTTTGGAGGCGTTGACATGCATCCACCTAATAGCACCACGGTACAAAGCAGGATTGTGAAGAGGGCTGTTTTCATAATTTTCTCAGACTGATCACAGTTTTCTGAATGGCGAAGGAAAAAGCGGCTAATTCACCCCTCTCCCAATAAATTGAGGGCAATAGCCAAGAGAATTTCGCCTGCTGCCAAGGTGAGGTTTGGGAGGTTTCGTATATTTTTCTCCCTCTAATCATTAGCAAGCTGAAGTGTGTCAGCCGATCTTGCGTCCCTGGATGATCTGGATCAGAAGCACCACAAGGGCGAAGACAAGCAGGATATGGATGAACCCTCCCATTGTGTACGCGCTGACGAGTCCGAGCGCCCAGAGGACAAGAAGAACCATGGCGATTGTGTAGAGCATAATGGTGGCAGGTTTGGGGTTATGTTTTGGTGAGAGATGCGTTTGGTTTTTAGTAGTTTACGGAACGCGTTGTGGTAGTCGTGTTCGGCGTGGTCCTGGTATGCTGGGTATAAGTGGTCGTGGATTGAGGGGTGGCATCACTTGTTCTCGTTGTGCTGCTCAGCCAGAAACATGACGTCAGCGATAGCGTGATTATCAAACTGCAGATCCCAATCATGGTTGTTGCTTTCATAGGGCAACCCTACTCCCTGAAGATCCCCCGGACTAGATGGGGAAGTACTTAGAAACGGCTAATGAATATGCTTAGAGGGCTCGAGTGACAAATTGTGGCGAACTAAGCACTCCCAACATGAAAACAACTTCACTGATCATGCTGACCTTGATCACATCACTCGTTCTTATCCTTTCGGGTTGCGCGGGAACGCTGAGTCTCTTCTGATTCGGGCAATTCCTGATGGCCGAACTAGTCCATCAAACTCTTTCAGAAAAGCAAACAGCCGGGTCATTTCTGACCCGGCTGCTGCTGTAACTTCTTTGAGAAGCGTGGGAGTCAGACTTAGTAGTCCATTCCGCCCATTCCGCCCATTCCGCCACCGCCCGGAGGCATGGCTGGACCCTTCTCCTTCTCGGGAGCGTCAGCGATGACGGCCTCGGTGGTGAGGAGGAGTCCGCTGATGGAAGCGGCGTTCTGCAGGGCGCTGCGGGTGACCTTCGTCGGATCGACGATGCCAGCCTTCACGAGGTCGACGTATTCGCCGGTGGCGACGTTGTAGCCTTCGTTGCCCTTGCCCTTCTTGACTTCCTGGACGACGAGTGCGCCTTCCTTGCCTGCATTGGCAACAAGCTGGCGGAGAGGAGCCTCGACGGCGCGACGGATGATCTCAAGGCCGACGAGTTCGTCACCTTCTAGCTTGAGGGTGTCGAGCACCTTCTGAGCGCGGATGAGAGCGACACCGCCGCCTGGGACGATACCCTCCTCGACTGCCGCACGGGTGGCGTGAAGGGCGTCTTCGACGCGGGCCTTCTTCTCCTTCATCTCGGTCTCGGTGGCTGCACCGACGTTGATGACGGCGACACCGCCTGCGAGCTTGGCAAGACGCTCCTGGAGCTTCTCACGGTCGTAATCGCTGGTGGTCTCCTCGATCTGGCGACGGATCTGACCGACGCGGCCCTGGATGTCAGAGCTCTTGCCGGATCCTTCGACGATGGTGGTGTTCTCCTTGTCGACGGTGATGTGCTTCGCACGACCGAGGTCCTCAAGGGTGATGTTCTCGAGCTTGATGCCGAGATCCTCGGTGATGCAGCGTCCGCCAGTGAGGACGGCGATGTCCTCGAGCATGGACTTGCGACGGTCTCCGAATCCGGGAGCCTTGACGGCGCAGATCTGGAGTGTGCCGCGGAGCTTGTTCACCACGAGGGTGGCAAGGGCTTCGCCCTCGACGTCCTCAGCGATGATAAGGAGTGGCTTGCCGCTCTTGGCAACCTTCTCGAGGAGAGGAAGCAGATCCTTGAGGGAGCTGATTTTCTTCTCGTGGATGAGGATGTAGGCGCTGTCGAGTGATGCTTCCATTCCCTCGGCGTTGGTCACGAAGTACGGGGAGAGGTAGCCCTTGTCGAACTGCATTCCCTCGACGACGTCCAGGGAGGTCTCGATGGACTTGGCCTCTTCGACCGTGATGGTGCCATCCTTGCCGACCTTGTCCATCGCGTCAGCGATGATCTGGCCGATGGTGGTGTCCCAGTTGGCGGAGACGGTGGCGACCTGAGCGATCTCGGAGCTGTCCTTCACCTTCTTGCTGATGCGGGCAAGCTCACCGACGATGGCGTCGACGGCCTTGTTGATTCCGCGCTGCAGGGAAGTGGGGTTGGCACCGGCGGTGACGTTCTTGAGACCCTCTTTGTAGATGGCCTCGGCGAGTACGGTCGCGGTCGTTGTTCCGTCACCGGCGATGTCGCTGGTCTTGGAAGCAAC